>JAKFVZ010000032.1 GCA_021732965.1 Reyranella sp. | reverse complement strand
TCGAAATCGACGCCGTGCAGGATGTGCGACTCGCCGTACCAGGCCTGCAGGCCCGCGACTTTCAACAATGTCTCAGCCATGACCGGTTCCGACATAAGCCTCGACGACGGCGGGGTGTTTGGAGACCGTGGCGTACGGCCCCTCGGCCAGCACTTCGCCGCGCGCCAGCACGGTGATCGTGTCCGAGAGGTCGGCGACGACGGACATGTTGTGCTCGACCATCAGGACGGTGCGGTCCTTGGCGACGGTGCGGATCAAGGAGGCGATCCGCTTGATGTCTTCCTGCCCGAGGCCGGCCATCGGCTCGTCGAGCAGCATCATCTCGGGCTCCAGCGCCAGGGTGGTGGCGATCTCCAGGGCGCGCTTGCGGCCGTAAGGAAGGTCGACGGCCTGGGCTTCCGCGAATTCGGCAAGACCGACGGCGGCCACCAGTTCCAGCGCCCGGGCGTCGAGCCGGGCGAGTACGCTCTCGGAACGCCAGAACTGGAAGGAAATACCCAGCTTGCGTTGCAGGGCGACGCGAACGTTCTCGCGCACGCTGAGATGGGGAAACACGGCCGAGATCTGGAAGGAACGTGCCAGCCCCATGCGCGCGATCGCGGCCGGCGAGCTGCCGGTGATGTTGCGCCCGTTGAAAAGGATCTGGCCGGCCGTCGGCGACAGGAAATGCGTCAGCAGGTTGAAGCATGTCGTCTTGCCGGCGCCATTTGGCCCGATCAACGCGTGAATTGTATGCCGCTTTACCCGCAGATTGACGTTCTTGACCGCGACGAAGCCCTTGAACTCCTTCGTCAGCCCAGTCGCCTCAAGAATTATTTCTTCTTTGGCCATCGGCTCTCCCTGTGTCGCGAATTAATCGAAGCTTTGTCCTTCTGTCCAGCACTGGCGTCCGCTTCGCCTCGCGGCTAGATTTCGGCCACCAGAAACGGGGAACACATTGGGAGGATCGAGTACATGAAGTTCAAGACCAGCATCAGGCGTGCCGGAGCGGCCGCCGCCGTGGCCGGCCTCGCCGCCGTCGGCCTGGCCGCCTACGCCCAGGCACAGGCGCCTCAGCCGCTCAAGATCGGCGTCATGGAAGGCTTCTCGGGCGTCTATGGCGACCTCACCCAGGGTGAGGTCGAAGCCATCCAGATGGCGATCGACGATTTCGGCGGCAAGGTCCTCGGCCGTCCGATCGAAGTCCTGCAGGCCGACCACCAGACCAAGCCCGACGTCGGCGCGGCCATCGCCCGCAAGTGGTACGACGTCGACGGCGTGAAGATGATCACCGGCATCGGCACCTCGTCGGTGGCGCTGGCCGTCCGCAAGATTGCCCAGGAAAAGGGCATGATCGACATCAACACCGGCGCGGCCTCGGCCGACCTCACCGGTCCGGCCTGCTCGCCGACGGGCGCGCACTGGGTCTACGACACCTACGCGCTGGCGAAGGTGACCGGCGGCGCGGTCGTCAAGGACGGCGGCGACTCCTGGTACTTCCTCACCGCCGACTATGCCTTCGGCCATGCGCTCGAACGCGACGTGACCGCGGTCGTGACGGCAGCCGGCGGCAAGGTCCTGGGCGGCGTCAGGCATCCGCTCAGCACGCAGGACTTCTCGTCCTTCCTGCTGCAGGCCCAGGCCTCGAAGGCCAAGGTCATCGGCCTCGCCAATGCAGGCCAGGACACGATCAACTCGATCAAGCAGGCCGGCGAGTTCGGCATCACCAAGGCCGGCCAGCGCCTCGCCGGCCTCCTCGTCTTCTCGACCGACGTGGCCGCGCTCACCCTGCCGGTGGCGCAGGGCCTCGTTCTCACCGAGGCCTTCTACTGGGATCTCAACGACGAGACCCGGGCCTGGACCAAGCGCTTCCGCGCCAAGAAGGACAAGATCCCCAGCATGCTGACGGTCGGCGTCTACAGCTCGACCCTGCACTACCTCAAGGCCGTACAGGCCGCGGGCACCGACGACCCGAAGGCGGTGATGGCGAAGATGCGGGAGATTCCCGTCAACGACGTCATGACGAAGAACGGCAAGCTGCGCGAGGACGGCCGCCTGGAGCGCGACATGTACCTGTTCCAGGTCAAGACGCCGGCCGAGTCCAAGAGCAAGGACGACATCTACAAGCTGATCGCCACGGTGCCGGGCGCCGAAGCCTATCGTCCGATGAAGGACGGCAAGTGCCCGTTCGTGAAGAACTGATCCCTCGCGGATCGTGACCGACAAGGAGGGGCGCCGCGAGGCGCCCCTTTTTCATTCCCGATTCAAGGGAGCGCCCCCGTTCCTTGACGGGCCATCGGTGCTCACGTCTGATGTGCGAAAGCTCGACGACAACGGGCGAGTGGGGAGTGACGCTGCGTGACCGTACAAGACCGGCCCCTCAAGGGGGCCTGGGGCATGACCGCCCTGCTCTTTCTCTTCATGCTGATCAATTTCGCCGACAAGGTCGTCGTGGGCCTCGCGGCCGTTCCTCTCACGCGTGACCTCGGACTGACGCCGGAACAGTTCGGCGACATCGGCTCGGCGTTCTTCCTGCTGTTCGCGGTCTCGGCGATCGTCGTCGGCTTCATCTCCAACCGCGTGAAGACCAAGCACACGCTGCTGGCGATGGCCATCATCTGGTCGATCGTCCAGTTCCCGATGCTGGGCATGGTGAGCCTGGAGACGCTCATCATCTGCCGCGTCATCCTGGGCGCGGGCGAAGGGCCGGCCGGTCCGGTCGCGACCCACGCCATCTACAAGTGGTTTCCCGACTCGCTGCGCGGATTGCCGACGGCGGTGATTGCACAGGGATCGGCCTTTGGCGTCATCATCGCCGTGCCACTGCTCAACTGGATCATCGAAAAATACTCGTGGCACTGGGCGTTCGGCGCGCTCGGCATCGCGGGCCTGGCCTGGGCCGTGCTGTGGCTGATCTTCGGCCGCGAGGGCACACTCGTCGATGCACCGGTGAGCAACGCCGGTGGCAGCAACGAGCGCGTGCCCTATCGCTACCTGCTCACCTGCCCGACCATCCTCGCCGCCTGCGCCGCCGGCTTCGCCAGCTACTGGGGCCTGGCGCTGGGCCTCACCTGGTTCACCTCCTACCTCGTCGCGGGGCTCGGCTTCAGCCAGAAGCTTGGCGGTAATCTCACCGTCCTGCCCTGGGTCTTCGGCGCCCTCGTGGTCCTGGCCGGAGGTTACGTTTCGCAGAGACTGAAGAGGAAGGGCGCGTCGAGCCGTCTCAGCCGCGGCGTCCTGCCGTGTCTCACCATCCTGGCCGGCGGCTGCGTGCTTCCCTTCGTCGCCGTCATGCCGACGGACGGTCTCAAGATTGCCGCCCTGGTCTTCGGTTCCGCCATCGGCAGCACGATCTACGTCGTCCTTCCCATGATCATCAGCGAACTGACCCCGCATCCGCAGCGCGCGGCGATGCTGGCCATCACCACGTCGGTCGTGACGTTCGCCGGCGTCCTCGCGCCCCGGATCATGGGCTCGATGATCCAGAACGCGGCGACGCCGATCGCCGGCTACGAGCAGGGCTACGTCATCCTCGGCGTGCTGCTCCTCGCCGGCGGCATCATCGGCCTGCTCTTCATCCGTCCCGAGAGGGATCGCACGCGACTGGCCGCGCACGCCGTCGCCGACCTGCCGCTCCAGCCCGCCCGCGCCTGACGCTCGGCGCGGCGCCGGGGCTGTTGTCATTCACGGCGCGGGTGACGCGCGGCGCGAGCGGACCATTCGGACGGCGCCCGCCAGCAGCAACAGACCGGCCAGAGCGCTGAACCCGACGATCACGGCATGACGCTTCGCCGACTCGACGACCTGCATCGACCACGTCGAGAGTCGCCGCTGCCAGAAGGTGCGCGCCGCTTCGAAATCGGGTGCAGGACAGGTCCCGCCGAAGCTCCGGGCCCAGGGTTGATAGGCACCGGTCGCGACGTAGCGGCGATAGATCTTCTCCGCGCGCGCCAGGTCGTTGCCGTCCTTCGCATAGCGCGCCGCCCAGCAGAGTGAGGCTGCATAGGCCTGCGAACGCTCGGGCAGCAGGTCGGCGGCGGCGACCGCATGGTCGGACGCGATCAGGCGATAGTGGAAGCGCACATCGGGCTTCGGCGCACTCGACGCAAAGCGGCGCTCCTCGTCCGGTCCCAGGAGACTCCTGCTGTCATAGGGCAGCTTCGCCGCATCGTCGGGCGGGGATCCAGCCTGTTCGGGCACTGGGCTGATCTGGCCCACGCCGGACTCGAAGTTGCCGCCGAGCGCCGCCTCGTCTGGCGGCCCCTCGGTGCCCATGATCTCCATGCCGCGCTTGCGGGCGAGCGTGGCGGCCGTGAACAAGGCTTCGGCGCGAGAGACGTTCTGCCAGGGCCAGGTCGCCGGCTGCGCCGCCCTGATCGCGTCGGCATAGGCGCGGGCATCGGCAGCCGGCGGTGGCGAGTCGGGCGCCATGTCCGTCGGCCTCGTCGAGAAATAGGACTGCGCGTCCTGAAGCCGCCCGTCGCGAACGAGGCGCCTTGCCAGCAGGTCCCGCAGGGAAGCGATCGGCCTGGTGACGATGCCGTACTCCTCGTCGGGCTTCGACGGCTTGTCCGCCGCATCGCCGGGCGGCAGGCCATCGACGAACGCTTTCAGTTCGTCGGTGGTCAGGACACGCTCGGCGATGTAGGCGACATCACCCCAATAGGTACGCGCGACCGGAAACAGCAGCCGCAGCGACTCGCCGTAGCGACCTTCGCTTACTGTCATCACGGCGGTCTCGCCGCGCAGCCGGACCCTGGAGGCATCGTCGAGTTTCGTCGTATCGCCGGCGCCGGTCGTGGCCGTGAAGGCGGCGGTCCAGTCGCGGACCGCGGCCGCGCGATCGTTGCGCCGAAGGGCGAGCTTGGCGCGCACCCAGAGGCCAAGCGGACGCTCCGTGGTCGCCGTCAGCTTCTCGGCGACGCCGTAGCGTGCCGCCTGATAGGCCAGCGCGGCCAACCGGTCGAGATCGTCGCCGCTGGCAGGATTGGGCCGGGTCAGCACCGCGTCGATCACAGCCGTGACGGCGCGGTCCTTCGGGCCGGCCACGCTGTCGTCGTAGATCGACTGACCATCGCGCGCGACCACATAGGCGACCAGCAACTGTCGCACCAGCGGATCGGCGACGGCGCGGGCAAGCATATCGGAGTCGGCCGTCAGCAGGCCCGCCACCTCGCGCAAGGACAACAGGGCGATCTTCGATCCCCGCGCTGCCTGATCGACATAGAGACGGATCGCGTGTCCGATCAGCGCCGCAGCCCTGGCATCGTCGAGAGCAGACGACGGAACATTCCAGGGAACGTCCAGCAATCCCACTTCGACGAGGTCGATGCGCGCCTCCTCGCCCAGGCTCGCAACTGCGAGCCCCATGGGATCGGGTGCGCCGGCCTGAGCGCGGGCGCGAACCGCCTGGAACGACCTGCGCGCGGCGTCGAACCGGCCCTCGATCTGCTGGATGCGGCCCAGCATGTAGGCCGCCGCGACTGTCCGGCTGCGCCGCAGTGCCGGCGGCAAACGGTCGATCGCCTCGAAGTATTCCTTCGCCGCGTCGAGGTGGCCGGCGTGGAACTCGATCGCGCCGGCGATGTAGTCGAGCACCGCCACGGGAAGCCCCTCCCCCGCGATCAGCGCCTCCTTGCCGTTCTCCGCCCGCCGTGCCGCCTCGAGCTTCGCGAGCAACCGGCCGGCCGAGAGGGTCGTCACGGTGGGCAGGATCGACGCCCATGCGCCCGACCGTGCTTCGTCACGTTCGGCGACGACGACTTCCGGCTCCGGATTGGGGCTGTATGTCTCCTCCGCTTCGACGGCCACGAGCCTGTCGGACGGTGCGGTCGCCAGTCGCTTGATCTCGAAGGCGAAGCTCAAGCCAACCGGATCGCTCACGGTCTGGGCGCGGTCGTCGAAGAGCTGCCAGGGAAAGTTCGGGCCACAGGCCAATGCGACGCCGAGGCTGGCGACGGCCGCGAGAACGAAGAGCCAGGGTCTAGTTGACGACATTCAATTGCCTTCCGGGCTGCACGCAACGCGCCCATCCGATGGTGCGTTTGGTCTGCGGCTTGAGACGGCCGTTGCCGTTGCTCTCCAGCACGCGATGATCGGGCTCCGCGTCGATTACCAGGCGAAAACCGTTGGCGCCGTCGGCCGTCCGGCAGGCCGGATCGAGACGAACCTGCGACGGCAGCCGTGCATCCACCGCACCGTCGTTGGACAGCACCACGTTCCACAAGTCCGGCTGCTCCGCCGGCACAAGCGAAACACTCACCCGGGCAGGCGAAAGCCGGTCGGTGACGACCGCGCGCCAGGTCTCGAGACTCCATGCGCGGCTGTCGGCTTGCGTCGGCAATCGAAACCACACGACGCCAACCAGCCCCGACGGCGCGGAGCGTTGCAGTGCGTGAACGAGGCTGAGCACCGCCTCGGGCTGAGCCTGCAGCACGTCGCCGCCTGGTCCCGCCAGCAGCGGCACTTCGCTCTCGACACTGGCCAGCCGTCCGTCGCGCCGCCACGTCACGCGCACGTCGTAGGCCGGCAGGGCCACACGGAATGGCCGGCCGATCCGCCGGCCGAACTCGCGCACCCAGCGCTCGGCCTGATCGGGATCGAAGAGGCCGCGGCGCGGATCCTCGACGGCATGCACCTGCAGCACCACTTCGTCCAAGGAGGTCGCCAGGCTTTCGAGCGCCGAAGACGACAGCCAGGTCGGCAGCGCGGTGATCGAGAGCGCTATCGACGAGGGAAGGCGCGCACGCAATGCGGAGAGAAACTTCGCATAGGTCGCGAGCTTCGAGGTCGGGCAGTCGTAGTCGATCTCCACGCCCGCGATCGACTCCAGGGTCTTCAGGACCGACACCGTTGCAACGATCCGGTCGAGCAGCATCGTCATGCGGTCTTCGTCGAGACGGCCGTCGATCCGAATCACGCCGACCACGGGCCGCCCGGTGGCGAGGATGTCATTCCACGGCACGGAAACAGTCGTCCAGCGCCCCGACCGGTCGCCTTCGGCCAGGAGTATGCGCCAGCTTCGGACGATGTCGGCGGATTGCCTCGCGGCGGTGATGACGGCAGGCGTCCAGAGGCGCTGCCAGACATAGGCATCGTGCGGCAGCGGCTCGGATGTCGTGCGGATCGCCGACGTCGACGCCGACAGCCCCACCAGACACAGCAATATTGCTGTCAATGCACGCATGATGACCCTACGCGAGGCGCTTTGGCCTCAGGTCGTCATTCTACCCCTTCACCGCACCGGCCGTCAGCCCCGACGACATGTAACGGCGGAATGCGTAGTAGATCGCAGCCGGCGGCAGTGCGTAGAGGAAGCCCGCCGTCATCAGCAGTTCCCACGGCGAATCGTCGGCCGAGAGGAAGTTGCCCAGCGCCACCGGCAGGGTGATCGCCGTGTTCTTGGACAGCAGCAGGAACGCGTAGAGATACTCGTTCCACGCCAGCAGCAGCGCATAGGTGCCGACGGCGATCAGCGACGGCACCATCAGCGGCAGGTAGATGAGGCGGAAGAGCTGGAACGGCGAGGCGCCGTCGATCATGGCGGCCTCATCGAGTTCGACCGGCAGCTTGTCGGACGCCTGGCGCAGGATCCAGATCGCATAGGGCGAAGCGATGGTCGCCATGGCCAGCACCAGCGCCCAGTCGTTGTTCAGAAGCCCGTACATGCCCATGGTCTTGTACATGGGCACCGCCAGGAACGCGGCCGGGATGAAGTAGGTCAGCAGCGCCAGGTTCATCACCATGCGGCCGCCCTTCATGCGCAGCCGGCTGATCGCGAAGGCCGCGGCCGTCGCCACGAACAGCGTGATCGCCGCCGTGCCGATCGAAATGACCAGAGAGTTGAACATCTGCAGCCAGAAGTGGTTGAGGAAATGGTGCTTCTGGCTGAGCACCGTCCCGAAGTTGCGCAGGGTCGGATTCGTCGGCCAGAGCTGGCCCGAGAAGGCCGCATCCTTGGGCGAAATCGCGAACAGGAACATGTGGTAGATGGGGATCAGCGTCCACAGCAACAGCGGAATGCCGATCAGCAGCAGCCCGGTCTCGAAGCCGATGTTGCGGAGCAGACGGCGAAGGCTCATCGCGAGAGCCGCCGCATCATGAAGTAGACGAGCGGCAAGATCAGCGGCAGCGCACAGA
Organism: Reyranella sp.; assembly: GCA_021732965.1. Lineage (GTDB taxonomy): Bacteria > Pseudomonadota > Alphaproteobacteria > Reyranellales > Reyranellaceae > Reyranella. The sequence continues at coordinate 3,700 of JAKFVZ010000032.1, read as the reverse complement.
CGATCGATGCCATGGCGAGCCCGACCTGGTCGAGTCGCAGGTAGCGGATGCCGAGCGTCGCCAGCACATGCGTGAGGTCCGCCGGCCCGCCGCCGGTCAGCAGATAGACGCTGTTGAAGTCGCCCACCGTGAAGATCATCGAGAGCAAGGTGCAGGTGACGTAGAGCATGCTCATCGACGGCCAGGTGATGTAGCGGAAGCGGTGCCAGGCGCCGGCGCCGTCGACCGAGGCGGCTTCGTAGAGTTCGCCGGGAATGGCCAGCCGGCCGGCCAGCAGGATCAGCGTCCAGAAGGGTAGCGACTTCCAGATGTGCACCAGCATGGAGAGCGTGAGTGCCAGCGCGGGGTCGTTCAGCCAGTTCGGCCCGTCCTCGGCGGTCAGCCTGAAGATCAGCTGGTTGATGACGCCCCACTCCGGATTGAGCATGAAGCGCACCGAGAGGATGGTCGGGATCGACGGCACCGCCCAGGGCAGCACGAAGAGCACCGCGAGCACCTTCACCCACCAGCGCCTGTGCGTGAAGAAGCCGGACAGGAACAGCGCCAGCGCCATCTTCACGTTGATGGCGACGACCAGGAAAACGAAGGTGTTGACGACCGTGCGCAGGAAGATCGGATCGGCCGCCAGCTCGACATAGAGCTGCGGGCTGCGCGCCAGCCAGAAGCTGTAGCCGACCGGAAATACCACGAAGCCGATGAAGATCGCGACATAGGGCGCGACGAACAGGACGCTCCAGGCCTGCCGCTCCGACAGGCCGAAGCTGGCCCACCGGGTTCTGCCTCGGCGGGCCATCGTGTCGATCGTGGACGCCGTCATACGCGTACTCGCGCAGGCGGTCCTACTTGGCCACTTCCTTGATACGAGCGATCATCTCGTCCACCGCCTTCTCGACCGAGACCTTCTCGCTCACCACGCGATTCATCGCCTTCGCCCAGATGTTCTCGTTGTTGAGGATGGTGAACTTGTAGTTCTTGGTGAACTCGAACGGCAGCGTACCGGCCTTGAACTGGTCGTACACCGCCTTGCGATGCTTGTCGGCCTGCCAGAACGGGCTCTCCTGGCTCGCCTTGGTCACCGGGAACCAGCGGCCGAGCGCGCCCTCGACATAGGGACGCAGGTTTTCTTCCTCGAGCAGGAACTTCAGGAATTCGCGCGCACGCGGCTTGTTCTTGGAGTCCTGGAAGATCACGCCGACCTTGACGGCCGTGCGATAGACCATTGCCGTGCCGTCGGGTTTCTTGGGAAAGCCGGCCGTCGCGATCAGCTCGTCATAGGCCTTGCGGCCGGCGGCGCGCTGCTCGGGCGTGAGCTGCTCGTTGTTGGCGTCGTCCAGCCACTTGGCGGCGATCGAGATCGTGTAGTTGTGCGTCATGATCGTCGTGCGATTGTGGAAGGCGACGTTGTTGTCGGGATCCTTCCAGGTCGTCGACGACGGCGGCGAGCAGCCCTTGGCATAGATGTCGGTGTAGTCGCGCAGCGCTGCGATCAGCCCTGTGCGCACCTTCGGGTCGTCGACCAGCAGCTTGCCCGAATCGTCGACCAGCTTGACGTTGTAGGCGTCGACCCAGCTCATGAAAGACTGGAACGAGTCGGTCGATTCCACGCCCATCGGGTTGCCGATGCCGTAGACGCGGCTGCTGGTTGCCTTGCGATAGGCCGGCTGGACCTTGTCGCACCAGAATGACCAGTATTCCTTCCAGGTGCCGGGGATGTCGTTTTCCTTGAAGCCCGCCGTCGCCAGCATGTCCTTCCAGTACTGGACGTGCAGCGTCTGCTGCTTCAGGACGAAACCGTAGAAGGCCTTCTTCTTGGCCTTGTCGTTGTAGAGATAGGCCGTCTCGATCGTGACCGGCGCGAACCGGTCCTTCATCGGCTCGATGACGTCGGAGATGTCCTCGAGCTTGCCGTCATGGGCCCACTTGCCCGCGACCTGCACGTCATAGGTGTCCGAGTAGGCGATGTCGGGCGGCGAGCCCGAATCGAGGGCGGCGACCGTCTTGGGGATCATGTCCTGCACGGCATACTGCGACAGGTCGACCTTCACGCCGGTCTTGGCCTCGAATTTCTTGATGGCGGCAAACAGCGCATCGTCCTCGGACTTGTAGAAGCCCTTCACCCACCAGACGTTGAGCTTCTCCTGGGCGAAGCCGGGAGCGCTGGAAAAGGCCATCGCCAGCGCCGCGGCGCCGACCAAAATCCGTCTCATTGATTCCCTCGTCGCTTCTTAGTTGTCAGACAACTCGACTACCAGTCGCCTGTGCGGGAGTCGAGGAAAGACCGGAGTGCCTGGGCGCATTGCACAGCGTGCGAGAATGGCAGGCCATGACGTGACCGGCCGAAGACACTCAATTCCGCATCGGGCAGGCCCTTCAACAGCTCGGCCGCCACGCCGACCGGAATGAACGGACTGCCGTCGGGATGAAGCAGCAGGGTCGGACACCGGATATCCCCCAACAACGGGGTGAGGTCGGTGCCGATCAGGACGCCGAGCGCGTTCAGGATGGAGGCGCGCGACCATCTCTCCTGCTCGGCAGCAAACCATGCCAAGCGCTCCGGAGACACGGCGCCGTCATGAAAGCGATCACGCAGGAAGGCGTCGGACCAGCCCTTCGAGCCGCCCTCGTCGAGTTGGCGGCGCCAGGCTTCGACACGCTGGATGGACGCACCGAGATGGGCGCCGTTGCTGACGGTGAGCGAGGCGATCCGGCCGGGCCGCGCGAGCGCCGCCGCCAGCGCCACCGTGCCGCCGATCGATTCGCCCACGAGATGGAACCGCTCGGCACCGGCGGCATCGGCGACTGCGAACAGGTCCTCGACCAGCAGATCGAGCGACCACTTGAAGTCCTCTGCCGGAATCGTGGAACGGCCGTAGCCGCGCATGTCGAAGGTCATGAGGCGGAAGGCGTCCGCCAGTGCCGGCTGCCAGCCCGCCCAGATTCCCGAGCTGGCGCCGATCCCATGATGGAACAGGATCGGCAGGCGTTTCTGCCGCCATGGCGCAACCTGATCGACCACGTCGTAGTGGAGGATGCCCTGCGCGGTGTCGGCGAACGGCATCGGTCAGTCGGCTCGCATGCCCGCTTCCTTGATGACCCCTTCCCACTTCTTGCGGTCGGCCATGATGGTCGCCTTGAACTCGGCAGGCGAGCCGATGATCGTGTCCATGCCGCTTTCGGCGAAGCGCTTCTGGACTTCGGGCTTGGCGACCGCCGCGCGCAGCGCCTTGTTCCAGTAGTCGGTCAGGTTGGCCGGCAGGGCCCTCGGCCCGAACACGCCGAACCAGTTCACCACCTCGAAACCCGGAAGGTATTTCGAGATCAGCGGCAAATTGGGGAACATGGGCGAAGGCTTGGGCGATCCGAATGCCACGGGAATGAGCCCGCCGCCGTTAATCTGTCCAAGGAACTCCGGCATGTTGCCGAACATCATGTCGCAATTGCCCGAAATCATGTCCTGGATAGCGGGCGCACCGCCGCGATAGGGCACGTGCAGGATGTTGATGCCCGCCATCTTCTTGAACAGCTCGGCGGCGAGATGCTGCGAGGTGCCGTTGCCGGCCGAAGCGTAGGTGAGCTTGCCGGGGTTCTTCTTGGCGAAGTCGATGATCTCCGGAATCGTCCGGTACTGCATGTGCTTGCCGACGACCAGCATGTTGGTGACGCCCACGATGTTGGCGATCGGCGTCAGGTCGGCATCGAC
>JAKFVZ010000496.1 GCA_021732965.1 Reyranella sp. | reverse complement strand
GTCGGCCGCCTTGGTGATGTCGGCCGCCATCGACGACAGGACCGGAGCGACACCGGCCCCGCGCACGAGTTCGTCGGCCGCGACCTCCTGCACCGTCTTCTCGGCACGCTCGCCGACGCGATCGACGCAGAGCACGGTCGCGCCCTCCCGCGCCAGCAGGAGGGAGATGGCGGCGCCGTTGCCGATCGTCTCTCCCGGCGTCTGTCCGGCGCCGACCACGACGGCGATCTTGCCGGTTACGCGCTTGCCCATGTTCCGTCCCCTCAGGCCGTTTTGGTCTTGAGGATTTCGAGCTCGCTCCGGGCGCCCGCGATCATGCAGGACAGGTCGGACGTCACCATCACCATGTCGAAGCCGCGCTTGATCGCGCCGGCCGCGAACTCGGCGGTGGCGCAGTGCATTACGCACTTGATGCCGGCCTTGTGGGCCGCCGCGAGAATCTTGTCGCAGGTTGCGATGTGCAGCGGATCGGGATTGTCGCCGCGCGGCGGCAGGCCGAGCGCAAAGGAAAGATCGGCCGGGCCGATATAGACGGCGTCGAGGCCGGGGGTGGCGCAGATCGCGTCGAGGTTGGCGATGCCTTCCTTGGTCTCGATCATCGCCATGACGACGATTTCGTCATTGGCCTTCGCGACATAGTCCGCGCCGCCATAGTGCACCGCACGCACCGGACCGGAGGAGCGCATGCCGACCGGCGGGTAGCGGCAGGCGGCGACGGCCTTCGCCGCTTCCTCGGCATTGTTCACAAGCGGCACGATGATGCCGTAGGCGCCGAGGTCGAGCGCCTTCATGATGGCGGCCGGCTCGTTCCAGGCCACGCGCACGACCGGCACCGTGTCGGTCTGCGAGATCGCCTGCAGCATCGGCGCCACGTCGCTCATCTCGGACAGGCCGTGCTGGAGGTCGACGCACAGCGCATCGAAGCCCAACCGCGCCATCACCTCGGCGGTGAAGGTATGGGACACCGAGAGCCAGCCCAGCGACACCCACTGCCCGGCCTTCCACTTCTGCTTGATCTTGTTCTGCCGCATGGTCTTTCCCCCGCTCGTTTCCATGGTTCCGTTGAGCCGTAAAATGGCACCGGACGCAAGCGCGTGCATCCTGCCAATTTCGCCGGCGTCAGACGGACCGCCTCAGCACCGCATTGAGGTTCGCGACCAGGTCCTCGGCGCTGTAGGGTTTGCGCACGACGGGAACATGCCGGTACGGCGCCGGGATCGCGACGCTGTCGCCGTAGCCCGTGGCGAACACGAACGGCACCTGCAGCGACGTCAGCGCCGCCGCGACCTCGATCGCGGGACCGTCGGCGAGACTGAAATCCAGAACCGCGGCATCGGGCCGGAAGTCCGTCAGGAGCCGAAGCGCGTCCCGGATCGACGGCACCACGCGCACGTCTGTGGCCCCCCTCTCCTGCAACGCATGTTCGGTGTCCATGGCGATCAGAAACTGGTCTTCGGCCAGCAGGATGGATTTCGCGTCGAGCGACGCCTTCACTTCGTTATGATCCTCTCCTCGCGTGGACGGCGAGTTCGGTAACATGGCTGACCGATCGTGTCGGTCTACAAGTCGACAGTCCGCAGGCCTCTTCCGGAGATGACGATCAATGACGGCTCCCACGGCGCAAGAGCTTCTCGGCAACGCTCTCCTGTCGATCCTGAAGGAGGAGGATCGCCGGCGGCTGGCGCCGCACATGATGGTCATGGATCTGGAAGCGAAGGACGTGCTGCAGAAGGCCGGCGAGGACGTGGTGCAGACATGGTTCCCGTGCGGCGGCGCGCTGGCGAGTTTCTGCGTGTGGGTCGAGGAAACCGGATCGAGTGTCGAGGTCGCGCTGGTGGGCCGCGAGGGCGCGATCGGCGGAGTCGTTTCCAACGGACGGCTTCCCGCCTTCGCCACGTCGGAGGTCCGGGCCGCCGGTCGCTTCCTGCGCATCAGGACGTCGGCGCTGGAAGCGGCCAAGCTCGAATCGATCGCGCTGCGCCACTGGTTCGCCCGCTACTCCGACTGCATGCTGGCCCAGGTTTTCCAGACGGCCGCCTGCAACGCCTCGCACACGATCAGCCAGCGCACGGCGAAGTGGCTGCTGGCGGCGATGGCGCGCACCGGTGAGACCGAATTCCAGATGACGCAGGACCAGCTCGCCGCGATGCTGGGCGTCGGTCGCACCTTCGTCACGCGCGTGGTGCGCCAGTTCCGCGAGCAGGGTGTCATCGAGACGCGGCGCGGCGTGTTCGGGGTGAAGGACGGCGCCGCGCTGCGGGAAAAATCATGCAGCTGCACCACGGCGATCGAGGACCATTTCGACGCGGTCTTGCACGGGATCTATCCCGTCGAGTAGCGGGGCGCTGCAGGGAAATCGCCCTGCATCCAAGTCGCAGTCGCAATGATGCGCGCCACCGCCCGCCTCCATTGCCAGCTGGCATCCATCTCCTTACGTTTAGCGGCATATGGGAGATTTCCGGCGACAGTAAAGTCGTCCGGCCTGGCGAAGTGGGACTAGCAGGACGTTGGGGAGGCCGTCATGACGGCGCTGGTTGGCAATCTGGGCGGTACCGCCGGTTTCGGCGAGTTCTCGCTTTCCCGCAATGACGACGGCTCGACGGGGTTCATCGACCTCACGCCGATCTTCGGCGCGCAGGGCATCAACTTCTTCGGCCACTCCTATACGGGCTTCTATCTCAATAATAACGGCAGCGTGACCTTCAACACGGCTTCCAGCAGCTTCACGCCGAGCGCGATCACGGGATCGACCAGCAATCCCGTCATCGCCGCCTACTGGGCCGACATCGACACGCGCGGCGGCACGGTCACGCCGACGCCCGGCGGCACGTCGACTGGCACGAACCTGCTCTGGTACGACCTCGACCCCGTCACCCGGACCTTCACCGCCACGTGGGACGATGTCGGCTACTACAGCAGCCAGACCAACAAGCTGAACGCCTTCCAGCTCAGCATCCACCAGATCAACCCGGAAGGCGACTTCGACATAACCTTCCGGTACGAGAACATCGACTGGACGACCGGCAATGCATCCGGCGGCAGCAACGGCCTTGGCGGCACCCCGGCCCGGGCCGGCTACAGCGCGGGAAACGGCGTCGAGTATTTCGAGCTGACGCAATCGGGCAACCAGGCGGGCCTGCTCGCGCTGGAGAGCGCCAGCAACGTCGGCATGCCGGGTACCTTCGTGTTCGCGGTCCGCAACGGCGTGCCGACGGTCGGCGTCACCGCCGGCGACGGGGCGATCGACGAGGGCGACGGCGGCGAGCCCAACTACCTCAGCATTCCGGTCTTCCTGACCGCGGCGTCCACCTCGACCGTGACCGTCCACTACACGACCGCGAACGGCAGCGCGATCGCCGGGCAGGACTATGTCGCCCATAGCGGCCTCCTCACCTTCGCGCCTGGGGTGACGCAGCAGAACATCCTCATCGAGATCACCGGCGACTCGATCGTCGAGGGCAACGAGACCTTCACCGTCACCCTGTCCGATCCGTCGGAGGGCGCGTCGATCCTCGACGGCAGCGCCACGGGCACGATCGCGAACGACGATACCGTAACGACGTCGCTGTCGATCGCCGCGGCCAGCGCGGACAAGAGCGAAGGCGATCTTGGCGCCACGCCTTTCACCTTCACCGTCACCCGCACCGGCGATCTCAGCGGCAGCACCAGCGTCGGCTGGGCCGTCACCGGGTCCGATGTCTTCGACGCCGATTTCATCCCCTTCGACGAGCTCCTGGATTCCGCCGACCTCCTGTCCCAGTTCGCTTCCGACCTCGGCCCCTTCTTCATTCAGATCCCCTCTGAAGACGATCCCGAGGTTCCGGCATTCTCCCTCTTCGGTGGCGAGATGCCGGCCGGCACCGTCACCTTCTCCGCCGGCGAGACCTCCAAGACGGTCACGGTCTGGGTCCTCGGCGAGACGCTGGTGGAAAGAGACGAGAGTTTCCAGGTCACCCTGTCCGATCCGAGCGAGGGCGCCGTCATCGACACCGCGTCGGCCGTCGGAACCATCCGCAATGACGAACGCCCCGACCTGGTCCTGTCCGGCGTGAGCTTCACGCTGCCCGGCAATGTTCCGAACCTGCTCCTGATCGGCACCGACGATATCGACGGGACAGGCAATGCGCTGAGCAACATCCTCATCGGCAACGCGGGCGACAACACGCTCGTCGGTCTTGGCGACACCGATTATTTGTATGGCCTGGAAGGGGACGACATCCTGATCGGCGGTGCCGCCGGCGCCGCGCCGAACCAGCTCTGGGGCGGAGACGGCACCGATACGGCGTCGTATGCCGGCTCCGCGGGCACCGTCTATGCCGACCTTGCGGCGCTCGCCGCCTATGTCGACGGCGTGCTGGTCGATACGATGAACTCCATCGAGAACCTGGCGGGAGGATCGGGCACCAACACGCTGGTGGGCGACGGCGACGCCAACGTGCTGACCGGTGGCGCCGGTATCGACTATCTCTACGGCCAGGGCGGCGACGACATCCTGAGCGGCGGCGCGGTCCCGGCCGGCAGCACCAACCAGTTGTGGGGCGGGCACGGCAGCGACACCGCCTCCTATGCAGCCACCACGGGCATCGTCTACGCCGACCTCGGCGTGCAGGCAGGCTGGGTCGGCGGCGTTCTGGTCGACGAGATGAACTCCATCGAGAACCTGATCGGTGGCTCGAACGCCGACACGCTGGTGGGCGACGCAGGCGCCAATAGGCTGACGGGAGGGAGCGGCGCGGACGTGCTCTGGGGTCGCGGCGGCGCCGACATCTTCGTCTTCTCAGGTCATGCCGACAGCAACCTCGTCGCCGGCTACGACACGATCGGCGATTTCGTCTCCGGCGTGAGCAAGCTCGATCTGCGGGCCTTCGCCACCGACGCCTCTCACGTCGTCATCCAGACGGACGGAGGCTCGACGAGCGTTTACGTGCTGCAGAGCCCGGGCCAGTTCGACGCGTCCACCGACGCGGCCATTGCCCTTATCGGGCACAATGCCATTGCGATGACCGACATCCTGTTTTCGTAGGCTTCGACGACTCTCCAGCCGCTGGGCGCGGGTGGCAGCCTCCCGTTCGCCCCTCTCTCGCCGCGCCTCAGCCTCACCTTCCAGGACTTCCTTGTCGTCCGAGCCGGCGCGACTTGGACGGCGGCGGCCACGCCCCTCACCAGCCGCCGCGCATTGATGGCTTCCGCAGACGGCAAACTTGCGGAAGACTTGCCGGCGAGGGAAGCCGGCGGCCGGCTCCCGCCGTCCTCAGACAGGGGCAAGTTCGATGCGCTTCGGTTTCATGATGTATCCCGGCTACGAGGAGTTGGACCTGATAGGGCCCTGGGAACTGGCCACGATGTGGAAGACCTATGCTGGCGGGCCCGACTGCGTGACGGTGGCCCAGACGCGCGACGAGATCCGCTGCGCCAAGGGGCTGCTCACCCGCGCCGGTGCGACCTATGCCGAGGTCGGCCCGCTCGACTACCTGCTGATCCCCGGCGGCTTCGCCAGCTTCGACGAACTCAAGAATCCCGTCAGCGTCGAATTCATCCGCGAGCAGGCGAAGGGAGCGAAGGCGGTGCTCAGCGTCTGCACCGGCACCTTCCTGCTGCACGCCGCGGGGCTGCTCAAGGGACGCAAGGCCGCGACGAACTGGAAAACGATCGCGCGGCTGCGCGAACTCGGCGTCGAGGTCGTCGAGGAACGCTATGTCGGCGACGGGCCGGTGTGGAGTTCCGCAGGCGTGGCCGCGGGCATGGACATGCTGCTCGCCTTCATCGCCCACGAGGCCGGACCGGAGGCGGCATGGACCACGCAGTACCAGGCCGAGTACATCCCCGAGGCCAAGGCCTACGGTCCGCTCTCGGCTTGGGAGAACGCGCCGCGTTACGCCCGCGACCAGCTCGACTGAAGATCGCCCGGGGCTCGGGCCCGGAAAACCGGGACAGGCCTCGTTGGTTCAGCGGCCTCCACGGACCGACGAGCGGCGCTGGCAATGCTCACCCCGTCCCATGCTTGGGACGGGGTGATGTCATGCGGCCGGATCAGTTCTTTGGCGGCGCGCCGAAGTTGATGGGCGGTGGCTCGTCGGTCGAGGGAGCCTGCAGTTCGATCGTCACCTTGCTCGGATCGACGTTGTTGCCCTTGTCGAGATTGCCCGTGACCATGCCCGGGAAGGCGATGACGAGGCCGACCATCACGACCTGGATGCAGACGAACGGCACGGCGCCCCAATAGATCTGGGCGGTCGTAATTCCCTCCGTCAACTTGCCGGTGACCTTGTCGATGTAGGATCCCTCCGGGGCGACCGACCTCAGGTAGAACAGCGCGAATCCGAAGGGTGGGTGCATGAACGACGTCTGCATGTTCACGCCCAGCAGGACGCCGAACCAGATCAGGTCGATCCCCAGTGCCTCGGCAGGTTTTGCCAGCAATGGAATGATGATGAACGCCAGCTCGAAGAAATCGAGGAAGAACGCCAGAAGGAAGATCAGGATATTGACGACGATCAGGAAGCCGATCGCACCCCCCGGCAATCCGAGCAGAAGATGCTCGACCCATTGGTCGCCGTTCACGCCATAGAAGCTCAGGCTGAAGATGCGCGCGCCGACCAGAATGGAGATGACGAAAGCCGTGAGCTTGGCGGTTGCGTCCATCGCCTGGCGCAGCAGCGAAAAATCCAGACGCTTCTTGGCCATCGCCAGCAGCACGGCGCCGGTGGCGCCCATTGCACCGCCCTCGGTGGGCGTCGCAAGGCCGATGAAGATCGTCCCCAGCACCAGGAATATCAGCGCCAGGGGCGGCATCATGACGATCACGACCTGTTGACCGAGCCGGCTCAGCAATCCGAGGCTGAACTGCCGGTTGGCAACCGCGAGCGCATAGGCCAGCAGTCCGGAGAACGAGGCCGCCCAGATCCCGTCCCAATGGAGAAGGTACTCGAGCGCCAGGGCGCATACGACCACGGCAGCGACCAACACCAGGAGCGACGTGTACCCGGCGCTCCCGTTGTCTTCCCGCAGCTGCCGCGCTTCGATCGGAAGGGCCGGCGCCACGCGGGGGTTGATAATCGTGCGCGCGAGGACGTAGCCCACGTAGAGGCACGTCAGGACCAGACCGGGAATGATCGCGCCCTTGTACATGTCGCCGACCGACCGGCCGAGCTGGTCCGCGAGCACGATCAGCACGATGCTCGGAGGAATGATCTGGGCCAGCGTTCCCGAAGCCGCGATGACGCCCGTCGCCAGCTTCCGGTCATAGCCGTAGCGAAGCATGATCGGCAGTGAGATCAGGCCCATCGAGATCACGGAGGCGGCGACGACGCCCGTGGTGGCGGCCAGCAGGGCCCCGACGAAAACGACAGCATAGGCGAGACCGCCCGGCAACGGGCCGAAAAGCTGCCCGATCGTATCGAGCAGATCCTCCGCCATGCCGGACCGCTCGAGAATGAGCCCCATAAAGGTAAAGAACGGAATCGCCAGGAGCGTCTCGTTCTCCATGACGCCGAACAGCCGGTTCGGCAGGGCCTGCATCAGGTTGGGTGTGAACAGACCGAGTTCGATGCCGACGACTGCGTAGAGCAGGCCAAGCGCACTCAGCGAGAAGGCGACCGGGTAGCCGAGGAGCAGGAATACCACCAGCGAGCCGAACATGATCGGGGCCATCTCGGCCTTGAGCCAGCTCGCCGGCGCGCTCTGGGGCGCGATCAGCGAAGTGACGAGCATGATTCCGACGGCGATGAGGAAGGCGTAGAAAAGACCGCGCAGGACTTTCATGACTGTCGCCTCAGTGCGAGGAGGCGGGAGCCGTGCGCGGATCGACATAGACCCCTCGCATGACGCCGACCTGCTTGATGATTTCAGAGATGCCCTGAAGCATCAGCAGGCCGAAACCCACGATGATGGTCAGCTTCGCAGGCCAGCGGACCAGGCCGCCGGCGTTGCTGGAAACCTCGCCGACCCTCACCGATTCCATGAGGTACGGCCAGGAGTAGTAGATCATGATGATGCACATCGGCATCAGGAAGAATACATGGCCGAACAGGGCTATCCGGTGATTGGCGCGGTCGGACAGATGACTGGCGATGATGTCGATCCTGATGTGCTCCTTGCGAAGCAGCGCGTAGCCCGCGCAGCACAGGAAGACGACACTGAACAAATACCACTGCACCTCGAGCCAGGCATTGGAGCTGCTGTTCAGGAACTTGCGGGCGATGGCGTTGTAGGTGCTGATCAGCACCATGGCGAGGATCAGCCAGTACAGCGTGCGACCCACCAGTTCGGTCAGTCGGTCGATGCCGGCGCTCAATTTCAGAAGCGATGCCACCCTGTCGTCTCCCCACCAGTCGGTGCGTTGTTTCCGCAAGGAATCGGGCCGTGTATCCCGGCCCTTGAACTCTTCCCGCAAAAACCTAAGGGCGAAACCGCCATACTGTCACCAACAATTCATGGAGCCGGGCCCCATCGCCGACACGAGCGGGACCGGAGGCGCAGTGGACCGGGCAGGGCCAGGCCGCCGGTTGCAGTCGATCGGCTGATACTACGACAGGCAAGAAAGGGGCCCTTCTTGCCGGGTCTGGCAGGGCAATTGTCTGCACCTCTACCGTAGCTTGACCACGACCTTGCCTTTCACCCGCCCGGTTTCGACGCAGGCCAGTGCCTCGTTTGTCGATGCGAAGGGTAAAACGCGCTCCACGACTGGGCGAATGAGCCCCGCATCGATGAGAGAGCCGATTTTGCGCAATTGCGCGCCGCTTGCCCTCATGAACAGAAATGAATAATCGACGCCATGCCGTCGCGCCCGTCTCCGGATGCGGCTGCTCAATGCACGGACGACCAGCCGTACCGGCCAGTTCGTTCCAAGGTCCCTCGCAAAGCCGGGATCCGGCGGACCGGAGATCGAAATGAGCTTTCCGCCGGGTTTCAGCACCCGCAAGGACTTCTCCAGCGTCGCCTTGTCCAGGCTGTTCAGGACGACGTCGTAGCCTTGCAGGCTCTTCGCGAAGTCCTCCTTCCTGTAGTTGATCGCGACATCCGCACCGAGGCGCTTCACCAGGTCGACGTTGGCCTCGCTCGTGGTCGTCGCGACGAAGGCACCCAGCTGCTTCGCCAACTGGATCGCAAGTGTTCCGACGCCTCCAGAACCGGCGTGGATCAGAACCTTCTGTCCAGGCTTCAACTGGGCTCTTTCGACGAGTACCTGCCAGGCCGTCAGGCCGGCCAGAGGGATTGAAGCCGCCTCCTCCATCGTGAGGCTTTCGGGCTTGAGGGCCACGTCCTCTTCCTTCATCGCGATGAAGTCCGCGAACGTGCCGATGCGATCGTGATGCGGCCGCGCATAGACCTGGTCGCCCGGCTTGAACAGCCGCACCCGGGGTCCGACCCGCACGACTGTTCCGGCGACATCGTTTCCAAGAACAAGGGGCAGGCGATAGGGCAGGATGAGCTTGAACTCGCCGCTCCTGATCTTGCCATCCAGAGGATTGACGCCGGCAGCGTGCACCCCGACGAGGACGTCGTCGTCACGCAGTTCAGGGCACGGCATATCGCCAAATCGCAGTTCCTCCCGGGGACCATATCGATCGACGATGAACGCTCTCATGGGGTCCCCGCCGTCACCATTTCTCGCTCCAGGGCCGGAGGACCACCTCGAATGCCCATGTCGACCGGTGCTGGTGATGCAGCTGGAGGTAGGTTTCGGCGATGTGCGCGGGATCGGCCATGTTGTCGTCGACCGTCGTTCCGGCACGCCGGTGCGCGCGCGAGCCGTCTTCGCGGGTCCAGCCGATCGCGGCATCGATCGGAACGTTCGCGACATGGATTCCCTGCGGCATCAGCTCGCGCGCCATGCTTTGAGCGAGGCCCGATTTCGCGTGACAGGCCATCGCGAAAGCACCGCTCGCGGGAAAGCCCTTCAGTGCGGCGCTGGCGTTCGTGAATATGACGGTGCCCTTCGCGCCGTTGGCATCCGGCCTGTTCTCGAGCATCAGCCGCGCGGCCTGCTGGGCCACCAGAAAGGCGCTGAACGCCGAATTGTGCAGCGTCTCGAGCGCCATCGCCGGATCGGCTTCGGTGATCTTCTTGCCGAAGATTCCTGGCACCCGGCCATCGATGTTGTGAACGACGAGTCTGGGTGCGCCGATGTCTCGAACGACATCGCGGAAGAGCCGGTTGACCGACGTCACGTCGCTTGCGTCGCACGTGTATCTTCGGACGCCATGAACGCTTTCGAGTTCCTTCAACTCCGGCTTGTCGGGAGTCCTGGCCGCGATGGCGACGCGCATGCCGCTTGCGGCGAACAACCTCGCGCAACTGGCGCTGATGCCGGGTCCACCCCCGACGATGAGCGCAACTTCCGCCGGTTCTGGCTGGGCGTCGCCGCCGTGAGATCGTGTCATGTTCGGTTCCCCCATGGGTTCATTGACGTTGCCTGACGGCTTCAGGTCGCGACGTAGCGCCGGGCCGCATGCTGGCGCGACAGGTTGGGTCCGAGGGCAAGTCTTGCCTCTTCGAAACGCCGCCAGTCCGATGCGTCCGGCAGGGACGGGATCGTCACGGTCTCGCCCTGGTCGAGACCGGACAGCGCGGCGTCGACCATTTCCTCCACGTCCATGAGCATTTCGGCGGGAAACGATGCGACGTCCACGCCCGCCTTGCCCCAGATCTCGGTCCGCGTGGCACCGGGCAGGACAGCCTGCACACGGACTCCCTTGTCCCTCAGCTCGCCGTCGAGCGACTGGCTGAGGTTCAGCAGGAAGGCCTTGGTGCCACTATAGGTTCCGTTGAACCGCTCCGGCGCCAAAGCGAGGACCGAGGCGATGTTGACGATCGTACCGCCCCCGCGGTCAACGAAGCCCCTTGCCGCGGCGCGGGCCAGCCGAAGCGGCGCCGTGACGTTCAGCTCGATCATCGCCTGAAGCCGGTCGGCCTCGTTGTCGAGCAACGCGCCGGCCAGCGCCATCCCGGCGTTGTTCACCAGCACCCGAATGGCGGCATCCGCAGAGAGGCGCTCCTCGACCCGCGTCAGGTCGTTCCGGTTGCACAGGTCCGCCTGCAGAATCTCGACCTGGCGTCCTGTGGCGGCCTCGATGCGCTGCGCCACGGCGGCGAGCCGCTCGCCGTCGCGGGCGACGAGGATCAGATCGCAGCCCCGCCGGGCCAGCCGATCCGCGTAGACGGCGCCGATTCCCGTGGAAGCTCCGGTGACGAGCGCAGCACCCGATATGGACATCGAACCCTCATGAGTTTTTAGATTACGAACGCAATCATTGATTTGCTTTAGATGACGATCGCCACTATTAATGTCAAGTCTTGGGCCAGCCGGAGGCTTCGCATGCGGGTAACGAGGGAGAAGGCTGCCGAGAATCGCGAGAGGATTCTCTCCGCCGCGGCGCGACTGATGCGCGAGCGCGGCCTGTCCGGCGTCGGCGTCGACGAACTTGCCGCGGCCGCGGGGATGACCCACGGCAGCCTCTACAGTCAATTCGGCTCGAAGGAACAGCTCGTCGAGGAGACAGTGAGCTACGCCGTCGCCGCCAAGGCACGGGAACTCCCGGCGACACACTCCCTCGACACGTACGTCTCGGAGTATCTCTCCCCCACCCATCGCGACGCGCCGGGAACGGGATGTCCCCTGGCGGCCCTGAGCTGTGACGTGGCCCGGCAAGGCGAAGGGGTGCGGGCACGGTTCACCGCCGGTGTCCGCGGCATGATCGGGCGCCTGAGCAGTTCCATGCCACCCGGCTTGAAGCCGAAGCAACGCGACGAGGCAGCCCTTGCGGCGGCGGCATCCCTGATCGGTGCGCTCGTGCTGTCCCGAGCCGTGAACGACCCCGGACTGTCGGACGACATTCTTCGCGCGACCCGCAAGCAGTTGGCGAAGCGATGACCGGGATGCGCGAGTACCCGCACGTCCGGGGAGGCCATGATG
>JAKFVZ010000495.1 GCA_021732965.1 Reyranella sp. | reverse complement strand
CGCATGCCACCAAGGTGCTGATCGAGAACGGTGCGCCACGGGCGTCGAGTATCGCACGCCCCGAGGCATCGTCCGCGCTCATGCCAGACGCGAGGTGATCGTTTCGGGGGGCGTCTATGGCTCGCCGCAGTTGCTGATGCTGTCGGGGCTCGGGCCGGCCGAACACCTGAAGCAGCACGGCATCGACGTCGTGCGCGACATGCCGGGCGTCGGCAGCCATCTGCACGACCATTTCAACACCTACATCGCCTATCGCTGCAGCCAGCCCGTCACCATGAACGACCTGACGCTCAGCCTGCCGCGCCGGCTGATGGCGGCGGCGCAGTACGCGTTCGGCCGCACCGGACCGCTGGCCAGCATGGGCCTGTTCGTCGGCGCGCTGGTGCGCAGCGACAGGCGGCTGGAGCGGCCCGACCTGCAGATCAACATGTTCGCCTGGGCGATCAAGGACCGGAACAAGACCGGCATCATTCCACAGCCCTTCTCGGCGTTTGGCTTGAGCCCCGTCCACCTGACGCCGTCGGGACGCGGCACGGTGCGGCTGAAGTCCGCCGACCCGCTCGCCGCGCCGGAGATCAAGTTCAACTTCCTGAAGAACGCCTCCGACTTCGACGCCCTCCTGCACGGCATGCGGATCTGCCGTGAGATCGCCCGCCAGCCGGCGCTAAAACCCTTCATCGTCGAGGAGATCCTGCCCGGGGCAAACGTCACCAGCGACGCCGACCTCAAGGCGGATATCCGCGCCCGCGGCGTCTCCAACCTTCACCCCGTGGGCACCTGCCGCATGGGCCACGAGGTCGACGCCGTGGTCGACCCGCAGCTCCGGGTCCACGGCATCTCAGGTCTGCGCGTGGCCGACGCCTCGATCATGCCGTCGATCGTCGCCGGCAACACAAATGCTCCCGCCATCATGATCGGCGAGAAGTGCGCCGACATGGTCCGCGCCGCTGCGGCAGGCTGAGTAAGCCTACTTCCGACGGATCGCAGGGTTGAGGGATACCGCTCCGCCCGCGATGCCGCCGGCATCGTAGGCATCGGGCGAGATGAAGCGCCCCGGCCCCGCTTCCACGGTCCATAGCTTCAATCCGAGCCTCTCGAGTTCGGTATCGACGACGGCGGCCTTGAGCACGACGAGCCCGCGGCCGGTGCTTCGGATCACCCTGTCCCGCTCCGCCTTCATCGCCACCAGCCGGTCGGCGATGGACGCGCACATCCCGAGCGTGAAGGACGCGTTGGCCATGTGCCGCTCCTGATGCATGAAGCGCTTGTACCCGGCCGAGACCTTGTAGCGTCCGAGTTCGGCGCGAACCGCACCATCGATCAGCTCGGTCAGGTAGTGCGCCACCTCGACGTCGGCCGGCAGGCCGAAGAAGACATAGCGCGCCTCGCCGGCCGCGTTCTTCTCGCGCCAGACGCGGCAGTCGCAGAAGGCGGCGATGGCGCCGATGCATTCGTCGATCGGGATGCGCTTCTTGAGATGGGTCTCGTAGACCCGCTCCTCGCACTGGGTCTCGCGGATCTCGACATCCATGAGCGAAAGCTCGTAGCGATCGAGCAGTTCCGCGACCTTGGCCGCCGCCGCCAGCGCCTCGCCCTCGGTGCAGCCGTTGTCGATGGTCTTGGCGCGCAGCGCCTGGATACGCGCCCTGAGCTTGTCGAAGGCCGAAGAGTCGGCGACCGTCACGGCTTCACGCGCTTCTTCCGGAAATGCCGATACAGCGCGAAGCCGACGCCGATCGCCAGGCCCGGCAGCGCCGAGGCGATGGCGATGGATGCCACTCCCATCTCACAGCCGCCGGAATCGCCCGGCGTACCGCAGCGGGAATCCAGACTGTACGCGAGGACGAGAACCGTGATCCCGACGACGATGGGAGTCACGACGAAGCCGAGCAGGCCGAAGCCCACGATCCGCAAAACCAGGCCCAGCATTACTCAGCTGCCCGCCGCGTCGCTTCCTCGAAGCGCTTGCGGCGCATCTCGATCCTCGGATCGTCCATCTCCGGCAATGTCGGCTCGGGAACCCAGGCGTCGCGCCCCGGGACATACGCACGATTGGTCTGCAACGGGTTTCGGTTGACCAGCGGCCGCGCATGCAGCGGATGTCGCAGGCTGCGGATCTCGTGCTCGATCTCGAACAGCGCCTTGCCGGTCGTCGGATCGGCGATCCGCTGGAAGCGATACTGGTGCTGGTTGCTTTCCTCGGTCAGCAGGCCGCGCTCGACCAGCCGCCCGTGCGGGCCGGAGAAGTTCGCGACGTAGACCTGGATATGGTGCCCGTCATAGGCCGCGGCCGCTGCATCGCCCTCGCGGAAAATCAGCTCCTGCCCGATCCCGACCGAAACATGCGCCGCCCCTCCTTCAACGCGCGCACCGGTCGCGAACACGTCGCGATAGAAGCCGGCAATGCCGTTGGCCGTATCGCGTGGCACGTCGAATTCGACATAGGCCATGCCCAGCCCCATGCCGTCGAAGCGCGACGACGGATCGTGACAGAGGATCCGGTTGCCCCAGGGGCAGGTCGTCTCGACATGGTCCTCGTGCTCCACGAAGGCAAAGCGCGTGTCGCCCAGCATGCCCTTCACCCGCCCGAGCCGCTGCAGCAGGGCCTCGCGGTCGGGGATCACGAGCCCGACCCGTCCGCGCAGACGCTGCGCCCTGGCCATCGTCGGCAGGTGGAACTGGCTGCGCCCGACATTGACCCACATATTGTCGATGCTGGTCATCATGTAGGGATCGCGCGTGAGACCGAGCCCGCTCATGTAGAAGACCGTCGCCAGCCCCTGGTCGGCGATCCCGAGATTGACGTGCTCCAGCGCCACGATGTTGCCGAGGTCCTCGGCGCTGCGGTCGTACGTCCTGGTTTCCGGCTTGGTCATCTTCAACTCTCCTCAACCGGCTCCAGTATACTCTCAGACCTTGATGTCGGCCTTCCGGATGATCTCGCCGAACGACACGCGTTCCCGCTCGATCGTCGCCTGGAAGGTCTTCGTGTCCTGGAAGCTCGAATAGTTGCCGCTGGCTACCAGCCTTTCGTTCAGCGCCGGGTCCTTGAGCGCCTCGCCGATCGCGGAGGCCATCCTGTCGATGGCCGCCTGCGGCGTACCCTTGGCAGCCACGATGCCGTACCAGGCATCGCCGCCGATCTTGCCCAGGCCCTGCTCCTTCAGGGTCGGCACGTCCGGCTTGCCCGGCCAGCGCTTCTCGCCCAGCACGGCGAAGCACTTCAGGCGCCCGGCGGCGATGTGCGGGAGCGTGGTCGGATCGAACTGCACCTGGATCTGGCCGGCCAGCAGGTCGTTGGTCGCCGGCGCGCTGCCCTTGTAGGGCACATGCACCATCTTCACGCCGGCCTCGATGTTGAAGATCTCGCCGTAGAGCTGGGTGATGGTGGCGAGACCCGCCGAGCCGAAGTTGATCTTGCCGGGATTGGCCTTGGCGCAGGCGATGAACTCCTGGAGGTTGTTCGCCGGCACCTGCGGGTTGATGCCCATGCCCATCCACGAGGTCGCGGTGCGCGCCACCGCAACGAGGTCCCTGGACGTATCGTAGGGCAGCGGCTGCAGATGCTCGGTGATGCAGACCATCGCCGTGGTCGTGGTCAGGAAGGTGTAGCCGTCGGCGGGCGCGCTCTTGATGACGTGCTCGGCGCCGATCGCGCCGCTGGCGCCCGCCTTGTTGTCGAACAGGATGCTCTGTCCCAGGATCGATCCGGCGCGCTCCAGCACGATGCGTGTCGTGACGTCGGACGGCCCGCCCGGCGGATAGGGAATGACGACGCGGATCTGCTTGTTCGGCCAGTCGCCCTGCGCCGACACGATGGCCGGCGCCGCGACGAGGCCGGCAGCCGTGCCGCCGAGAAAAAGACGCCGTCCGACCTTCGCCGGATTCTTCCTGCGGTTGTCCATGGTCGTCTGCCCTCCCAGGCACTTGTTTTGCCGGGAAGGCTACACCAAGCGTCAGGAAAGACCAGCCGCCGCTTCTTCGCCGTTGCGCTCGAAGGTAAAGTGGTCGCGGATGTGCCGGTTGAAGAACTCGCCCTTGGAGAAAGCCGCCTTCATCGCGTCGTAGGTCTCTTCCGGCACGCCGAGATAGGTGTAGCGGCGACGCGACTGGAAGACGATATCGAGCGCCCGCCGACGGCGATCGTATAGGTACGAGCGGATGACGGTCGAGGGCATAGGTGCATAACGCCCCAAGCACCCCGGGGATGCTAAGCTCGGCGCCCAATGCGGGAGGGAGCACTATGACTCTGGAGTCCGAAGGCAACCTGCCGAGCGTCTCGTCCGCCGGCCCTCTCCGCTCCGACTTCCCTGTCTGGGGCCTGTTCGGCCGCGCCCTGCTTTATGTCGTGGGCCAGCTCCTGATCGTCCCGGCGCCGTGGACCGTCACCGGCTTCTACCGGTTCCTCTGCGAGCATGTCTCCCTGCCCGACGGAAGACGCCTCCGCTTCGCGGGCCAGCCGGGGGACATCTGGTACATCCTGATCGGGCTCGCCGTGCTGGGATGGCTGCACAATGTCCACCATGCCGGCGTGAGCGGCGCGGTGATGCTGGCGACCATCCTGCTCACCGTCCCCGTCCTTCGATGGTTCTGCGCCAACGTCCGCACAGAGGATGGCCGGCTCAAGCTCTCGTTCGACGGCGAGACGCTGGCCTGGCTGGGCTGGAACATCTTGCTGGTCGTCTCCCTCCTCACCGTCATCGGCTGGGCCTGGGTCCTGAAGGCGACGATACAGTGGATGTGCCGCACCACCAGCGGCACCGCGCGCTTCACCTTCAACGCGACGGGGCTGTCGATCCTCTGCCACGTGTTCCTGCTGGTCGCGATGTGCGTCTTCATCATCCCCATCCCGTGGGCGATGCGCTGGTACGCCAACTGGTTCGCCAGCCAGTTCTCCGTGGTCGCGCCTAACGCCGCCGGCTGAACCGCTGCCACAGGCCGAACAAGCCGACCCCGAGCGCCAGGGCCGCGCCGATCAGGAAGCCGGTGGCGTAGCCCCCTGTCAGCGACAGGGCCGCACTGAACAGCAGCGGCAGGACGAGGGCGCCGGCATCGCCGAACGCCAGCACGGCGCCCGTGGTCGCGCCGATGCGGCCGACCGGCGACAGGCGCGCCACCTCGGCCAGCAGCACGCCGTGCCAGCTCACGCCGGTGACGCTCAACGCCGTGGCAATGAGGGCCGCGGCCCAGGTCGGCCACTCGGGAGCGATCGAGGCCGTAAGGACCGCGGCGGCGGCCATGCCGATCCCCAGGAGAGCCAGCAGCGTCGCGGGTGCCACGAAGCGCGAGGCGAGCCAGCCCCACCCGATTCGCGCCGGCACCGCCACGACGATGGCGATGGCAAAGACCTGCCCCGCCCGCTCGAGGTCGTAGCCCAGGCCGCGCACCAGGTAGAGCACGAAGAAGCCGGTGAAGAGCGACTGGAGTCCGACAAAGCTGAACATCGCGATGCACAGGATGCGCAGCGCAGGGTTGCGCAGCACACCCGCGACATTGGCACGGATGTCGGCGGGCGACAGAGGCTGGGCGGGATTGCGATCGACATCGAAGCCCGCGCGCAGCGGCTGCAGGGCCAGCACGATAAGCACGCAGGAGAGCGCGATGACCAGCAGCGCTACGCGCCAGCCCGCTTCGACCACCAGTGCCGGCGCCACGACGCCCGCCAGCATCAGGCCGACCGGCACGCCGCACTGCTTGATCGAGAAGACCAGCGGCGCCAGGTTCCGAGGCGCGAGCCGCCCCAGCAGGTGCGAGCTGGAGGGTGTCGAGACCGCCTGCCCCAGCCCGCCGATGAAGGCGCCGGCCGCAAAGAGCGGCAGCCATCCGGCGGTCGTGACGGCGAGACCCAGGCCCAGGGCCAGCATGCCGACCTGCGTCATGCGCACCGCGCCGTAGCGCAGGATGAAGCCGCCGCA
The DNA here is from genome assembly GCA_021732965.1 of Reyranella sp. Taxonomy (GTDB): domain Bacteria; phylum Pseudomonadota; class Alphaproteobacteria; order Reyranellales; family Reyranellaceae; genus Reyranella. Next base: position 6,015 of record JAKFVZ010000495.1, on the reverse strand, counting down.
GCCGATGGTCGTCAGGAAGGCCGCGACCGAGCCGATCGCGAGATAGACGCCGACCAGCGCGGCCTCGATACCGAGATCGACCACGATGGCAGCAGCGATCAGCGGAACGGTCGAGCGTCCCAGCGTGGCGAAGGTCTGCTGCACCGTCATGGCGCCGAGCGCTACATAGAGAGGACTGGCGATGAGGCGGCTCCGGCTGTTCCTCGATAGAGAGTGGCCTTACAGGATCAGAATGCAAACAGATTGTCGCGAAAATGCGCGTGGGCGTACGCAGTGCGAACGAGGCCACGCTTTTGCAACACGGGCACCAGCCCGTCGGTAACGTCGGCGACGTAGCGACGGCTGAGCGGCCCGTTGAACATGAAGCCGTCGCCGCCCACCTGCTCCATCGCCTCCTCCATCACGTCGGCGACACGTTCGACCGATCCGACGACGGCATCCTCGAATCCGAACCGGTAGTTCGCCGCCACTTCGCGCAGGGTCCGGCCCTGCGCCAGGAAACGCTTCAAGGTTCCCTGCTGGCCGTTGGTCGTGAGCTCTGCCAGCGGCGCATCGAGGTCGAAGGTCGAGAAGTCGATGTCCGTCAGGCTGCCCATCATCGCCAGCGATACTTCCGGCGCGGCCTCGCGCTGCGCCTGTCGACGCGCCGCGCGATCCTCGGCCTCCTCATTGGTCTCGCCCAGCGTCGGCGACACCACGAACAGCACCTTGCAGCTGTCGGGGTCTCTTCCCTCTGCCGCGACACGCTTGCGCATGTCGTCGCGGAACGCCTTCATCTCCGCGACCGTACCCAGCGCCGCGACCACGACGTCCATGTGCCGGGCGGCGAAGGCCTTGCCTTGCGGCGAGCCGCCCGCCTGCACCAGCACCGGCCGTCCCTGCGGCGGCTGAGCGGTGTTGAGCGGGCCGCGGGACGAGAAGAACCGTCCCTTGAAGTCGATGGCGCGAACCTTCGCGGGATCGACGAAGATGCCGGTCTCCCGGTCGGCAACGACCGCGTCGGCATCCCAGGACGACCAGAGCTTCGTCACGAGGTCCACGAATTCGTCGGCCATCTCGTAGCGCAGATCGTGCTCTAGATGAGCATCGAGGCCGAAGTTCTGCGCGGCCCGTTCGGCGGTCGAAGTGACGAAATTGCAGCCGACCCGCCCCTTCGACATCAGGTCGAGCGTCGCGATCAGGCGCGCGAGCAGATAGGGCGGATAGAAGCTCGTGGAGATGGTGGGAACGATCCCGAGGTGCTTCGTGGCCTGGGCAATCAGCGGGACGAGCGGCAGCGGATCGTTCTTCGGCGCGCGCAGGGCCCGTTCGAGATAGAAATCCATCGAGCCGCCGTAATTGTCGGGGACGAACAGCGAGTCCTCGAGCAGCAGGCAGTCGAAGCAGGCACGCTCAAGCGCCCTGGCCAGTTCGATGTGAAGATCGGGCTGCGCCCACTCGCGCGCATCGACGCCGGACCAGGGCTGGTTCCAGCCGTGAACGCCGAAACTGTTGCCGAGGAACCATCCGAGATGGAATTGCCGTACAGCCAAGTTGTGCCTCTCCGCCATTGACCCCGGCGGAGATGCAATCGACGGACCAGCCGGATCAGGACGCTTCGGGCTTCGCCGTCATGTCGACGGTGCGGGCCTTGTGGGCGTAGAGGTCGATCTTGGCCCACATGCGCGCGAGCGCGACCTCGTCGGCCTCCTTCTCGGTGTCGAAGGGACCGTGCCAGGCCATCGTGCCCCGCACCGGCTTGTTCCAGTTGGCGCGGCGATCCTCGATCTCATACTCGGCTTCGAACACGAACCACATACCCGGCTCCCGGTCTCTAGGCGGCTTCCTTGTCCTTGCCCTCGCCCACGCGGGCGGCAAGCGAGGCGGCCATGAATTCGTCGAGGTCGCCGTCCAGCACCTTCTGTGGGTCCGAGCGCTCCACGTTGGTGCGCAGGTCCTTCACCATCTGATAGGGCTGCAGCACGTAGGAGCGGATCTGGTGACCCCAGCCGATGTCGGTCTTGCTGGCCTCGGCCTCGAGACGCTCGGCCTCGCGCTTCTGCAGTTCGACCTCATAGAGGCGCGCCTTCAGCATCTGGATCGCCTTGGCGCGATTCTGGTGCTGCGAGCGCTCCTGCTGCACGGCGACGGCAATGCCGGTCGGCAGATGGGTGATGCGCACCGCCGAGTCCGTCTTGTTGACGTGCTGGCCGCCCGCGCCCGAGGCGCGATAGGTATCGACGCGCAGGTCCTTGTCGATCAGCTCGATCTCGATGTTGTCGTCGACCTCGGGATAGACCCAGACCGAGGCGAACGAAGTCTGGCGCCGCGCATTGCCGTCGAACGGCGAGATGCGCACCAGCCGGTGCACGCCGCTCTCGGTCTTCAGCCAGCCATAGGCATTGGGCCCCTCGACCTTGTAGGCGCAGGACTTGATGCCGGCCTCTTCACCGGCGCTCTCTTCCAGCCAGCTCACCTTGAAGCCGCGGCGCTCGGCCCAGCGCGTGTACATGCGCGCCAGCATCTCGTCCCAGTCCTGGGCCTCGGTGCCGCCGGCGCCGGCGTTGATCTCGATATAGGCGTTGTTGGCATCGGCCTCGCCCGACAGCAGCGTCTCGAGACGCGCCGCCCTGGCCTCTCCCGTGGCCTCGCGCAGCGCCTTCTCGCACTCGGCGATGGTCGCCTCGTCCTTCTCGGCCTCGGCCATCTCGATCAAACCGACATTGTCGTCGACCGCCGCGCGCAGGCGCTTGATCGCACCGATCGCCGCTTCGAGCTTGGTGCGCTCGCGCATCACCTTCTCGGCTTCCTTCGGGTCGTTCCACAGCGCCGGATCCTCGGCGCGCGCGTTCAGTTCATCGAGACGGACGACCGCACGGTCGTAGTCAAAGACGCCTCCTGAGGAGTTCGAGCGACTCCTCGATCTCGTTCACCATCGCTTGAGCTTCGGCGCGCATCACGAATCCGTTTCAAACTGACTAATAGGTCTCGCCGGTGCCCGAGAGACCCGGACGCCGGGGGCTGCCCGCCTGCTGCGGGCCCTGCGTGGGGTCTATAGCGGAATAAGGGGCCGATCCGTCAAGCGGTGTGACCATGTAGCCCTCCGATCCCGGCTCGGTGTTCGGCTTGAACACTTCGTCGATCGTGCCGCCCTCGTAGCTGAAGCGGACCATGCGCAGGCCCGGCGGCACGCGGAACGGCGTCGGCGGCTTGCCCTTGAATATCTCCTTGGCGATCGCCTCGTAGATCGGCACCGAGTTGCTGCCGCCGGTTTCCTGCGACCCCAGCGTCCGCGGCTCGTCGAAACCGATATAGACGCCGATAGTGATGTCGGGCGTGGAGCCCAGGAACCAGTTGTCGTGCGCATCGTTCGTCGTGCCGGTCTTGCCGGCGATCGGACGGCCGAGTGCGCCCAGACGGCCGGCAGTTCCGCGGGTCGTCACGCCCTGCATCATGCTGACGACCTGGTAGACTGCCGCGGGATCGTGGAACGGCTTACGCGAATCGATCAGTTCCGGCGCGGCTGGCCTGGCGTTACCTGCCGTCTCGCCGCAGCCGCGGCAGGCGCGCGGCTCGTGGCGATAGACCGTCTTGCCATTGCGGTCCTGAACGCGATCGACCAGCGACGGCGTGATCTCGAGCGCACCGTTGGCCAGCATCGCGTAGGCCATCGTCATGCGCAGCAGCGTCGTTTCGCCGGCGCCGAGCGCCATCGGCAGGTAGGCACCCATGCCGTCCGTGACGCCGAATTCCTTGGCCACGTCGACGACGCGCTTCATGCCGATCTGCTGGGCCATGCGAACCGTCATCAGGTTGCGCGACAGTTCGAGGCCGCGGCGCACCGTGGTCGGTCCCAGCATGTCGCCGCCGTAGTTTTTCGGCGTCCACAGCGGCTGGCCGTGGCCGGGATCGTAGACGAAGGGCGCATCGAGCACGATCGAGCCCGGCGTGAAGCCTGCGTCCATCGCCGCCAGATAGACGAACGGCTTGAAGGCGGAGCCCGGCTGTCGCGCGGCCTGGACGGCGCGGTTGAACTGGCTGCGACCATAGGACCAGCCGCCCGACATCGCTAGAACGCGGCCCGTCTGGGTGTCCATCACCACCACGCCGCCCTCGACATTGGGCACCTGGCGCAAGGCGTAGGTCTTGGGCGGATAGGGTTTGGCATTGGCGCCGGCCGGCTTCTCGACCTTCTCGACGACGATGACGTCGCCCACGGCAACGACGTCGCGGGGCCCGCGCGGAGCGGCACCGACCGTCTGGTTCTGCAGGGTCGGACGCGCCCAGCTCATCTCGGCGAAGGGCACGGTGCCCTCGCCGTCCGGGAGGCCGACGATCTGGATCGACTGCGCATCGACCTTGTTCACGACCGCGAGCTGCCACGTCGACGGGCCGGCGAGCGGCCGGCGCTGGGCGATGCGGGCGAACTCTTCCTCCCAAACGCTCATGTCCGGGATCTTGGCGTAAGCGCCGCGCCAGCCGTGACGGCGGTCATAGGCAATCAGCCCGTCGCGCAACGCGTTGTCGGCGACGTTCTGGATCGCCGGATCGATCGTCGTGCTGACGGTCAGGCCGCCTTCGTAAAGTCCCTTCTCGCCATAGGCGGCCATCAGATTGCGGCGCACCTCCTCGGCGAAGAAGTCGGCCTGCGCCACTTCGGTGGTGCTGCGGCGGCGATACTGGAGCTTCTCGGCCCTGGCGGCCTGCGCTTCGGCGGCCGTGATGTAGCCGTCCTCCATCATGCGATGGAGCACATAGTCGCGCCGGGCGTAGGCTTCCTTTTCGTTGCGCACGATGTTGTAGCGATTCGGCGCCTTCGGCAGGGCCGCAAGATAGGCGATCTCCGACAGCGACAGTTCGTCCAGCGAGCGGTCGAAGTAGTTGAGCGCCGCCTGCGCCACACCGTAGTTGCCCGAGCCGAGATAGATCTCGTTCAGGTACAGTTCGAGAATGCGTTCCTTGGAGTAGGTCTCCTCGATCCGGAACGCGAGAATGGCCTCGCGGATCTTGCGCGAGAGAGTCGCCTGGTTGGTGAGCAGGAAGTTCTTCGCGACCTGCTGCGTCAGGCCGGACGCGCCCTCGGGACGTTTGCCCGGGTTGGCGACATTGGCGACCATGGCGCGCACCACGCCGATGAAGTCGATGCCCGGATGGGTGAAGAAGCGCTGGTCCTCGGCCGCGACGAAGGCCTCCAGCACGCGCTTGGGCATGGCGGCGACGGGCACGAACACGCGCTTCTCGCGGGCGTACTCGGCCAGCAGCTTGCCGTCGGCGGCATAGAGCCGGGTCAGGGTCGCCGGCTGGTAGTCGGCCAGTTGCTTGTGATCGGGCAGCCCATGGCTGAAATGCCAGAAAAGGCCTGCGACGGTCCCGGTACCGACAATGAGGGCGGCAGTGGCGAACGCCAGGCTGATCTTGATGAAGTTGAGCACGGTCACTTTCTACGCGGCACCCAAAGGGCCTTCAATGTCGCAGAATGCCTCGCACTTATGCCTTTCTTGTGGCGCCGAAATAGGCGTCCACGGACGCCCGCAGCGCCCGGGCAAGCGCCAGCTGGTGCTGGCGGACGGTCAGAAGCTTCTCGTCCTGCGAATTTGAAAGATAGCCAAGTTCCACCAGTGCCGCCGGAATGTCCGGCGAGGTCAGTACGGCGAACCCGGCCTGCCGGTGGGTGCGCGGCAGCAGCCGCACGCCATTGCGGGCAAAGGTGGCGACGATGGTGTCCGCGAGCCGCCGCGAGTCGTTGACGGTGCCGCGCTGACTCATGGCCACCAGGGTCTGGGCGACATTGTCGGGCTGCTCGGACAGCCTCATGCCCGAAACCACCATGCCGGCACGGTTTTCCCGGGCGGCCAGTGCAGCCGCTTCGCGGTCCGTCGCCTCTTCCGACAATGTGTACACCGATGCACCACGGACATCGTTGTCGCTGTGCGCGTCCGCATGGAGCGAAAGGAAGAGATCGGCCTTGGCGGCCTGGGCGCGAGCGACACGTTCACGTAACGCGACATAACTGTCCGTGTTCCGCGACAGCAGGAC
>JAKFVZ010000388.1 GCA_021732965.1 Reyranella sp. | reverse complement strand
TCGAAGGATGGGCAACAGACGTGGTGCGCGTTCCCACCCTTCGAGACGGCCTGCGGCCTCCTCAGGGTGAGGTTATCGGGGGCGCGTAACCTGTTGTTTCAGCTACTTTCATTTCCGGCCAGACTCTGAGGAGCCGCGCCTGCGCGGCGTCTCGAAGGATGGGCAACAAACGCGGTGCTCGTGCCGATGCTTCGAGACGCGCTCCTGTGGAGCGCTCCTCAGCATGAGGTTGGTGTTGGTGACTTCATCGCGTTCGGAAAGACTCTAGCTCTGGGAGCCCGGCAATGGGCCGTGGCGGGTGGCGCCGTCGATGATCTCGTCCCAGTCCTTGCCCCGGGCTCGCAGGAACTCGACGGTCGGACCGAGGGGATCGCCGTAGACCGCGACCGTCCGGTCATGGATCACGGTGCGCAACGGCTCGGGCGTGATCTCCTTGAATTGCGTCGAGAGCGCGCGGCGTTCGGCATGCAGCGTCCGCGCGATCGTTTCGGCATCCATGCCGTCGCGGCGTAGGGTGTTCGCCCGCTGCGCCAGCTCCCGGACGAACGCCTCGTAGCGGTTGCGGCCCTCCGGCCGATCACCGGTCATGTGGGAATCGCCTCATGTCTCGTACATAGTCGCGCAAAGAACCCGCTGCCAAGACAGCCTCGAGGATGGACATGCTGATCGTACAAATCTCCGACACGCACCTGAAGGGCGAGGGCGAGCTGCTCTACCGCCGCCTCGACACGCAGGGCTATCTCGAGCGCGCCGTTACCCATGTGAATGCGCTCGATCCGAGGCCGGATATCGCGCTGGTGACGGGCGATCTCGTCGACAGCGGCAAGCCCGGGGAATACGCGAACCTGAGGCGCGTGCTGTCGGCGCTGGCGATCCCGTACTACCTGATCCCGGGCAATCACGATGCGCGCGACGCGCTGCGCCAAGCCTTTCCCGATCATGCCTATCTGCCGAAGGAAGGCTTCCTGCACTACGTCATCGAGGATCTGCCCCTGCGGCTGATCGCACTCGACACGCTCGTCGAAGGCAAGGGGCACGGCGCGCTATCCGATGGCCAGCTCGACTGGCTGGATGCGCGGCTGGCCGAAAGCGACCGGCCGACGCTTCTGTTCATGCACCATCCGCCATTCGACGTCGGCATCGCACCGCTCGACGCGGCACGGCTTCACGAGGGATCGGAGCGTCTGGCGGAGATCGTTCGGCGCCGCGACAATGTAGAGCGCGTGCTGTGCGGCCACGTTCATCGCCCGATCCAGGTGCGCTGGGCCGGGACTTTGGCCTCGATCGCGCCCAGCACGGCCCATCAGGCCTCGCTCGATCTCCGTGAGGGCGCCAAGCTCTCGATGACCATGGATCCGCCCGGTGTGGCGCTACATCTCTGGCGGCCGCCCACCGGGCTCATCAGCCATGTGAGCTATGTCGGTGATTACGAGGGGCCTCGGCCGTTCGCGTAAGCACGTGCTCGAATTCAGCATGACTGAAGGTGGGACAGCCGGCCTGCTCCTTTCCGGACAGTGCGACGGCAAAAAGCAACTTGCGGACCGGAACCGACGTTTGCGAGGTCAATGGTGGCCACCAACACACAGGGATTGATCAAGAGGCTCGGTCCCGGTGTGATCACCGGCGCGGCCGATGACGATCCCAGCGGCATCGCCACTTATTCCCAGGCGGGCGCGCATGCGGGATTCGGGCTTCTCTGGACGGTGGTCCTCACCTGGCCGCTGATGCTGGCCGTGCAGTCCGTGAGCGCCCGCATCGGCCGGGTCACCGGACGCGGCCTTGCTGCCAACATGTGCCGGAGTTTCCCGCGCCCCGTCGTCCTGGGAGCGGTTCTGCTGCTGTTCATTGCGAACACGATCAACATCGGCGCCGACCTGGCGGCGATGGGAGCGGCGGTCGCCATGCTGGTCGGCTGGGGGCAGGTGGTCTTCACCTTCCTGTTCGCCATCGCCTCGGTCCTGGCGATCGTGTTCATCCCCTACAGCCGCTATGTCGGTTTCCTGAAGTATCTGACCTTCTCGCTGTTCGCCTATGTCGGCGTCGTCTTCACCGCGCAGCTCGACTGGCGCGCGGTCGGCATCGGCGCCCTGGTGCCGAAGTTCGCCTTCGACAAGGAGACGCTGACGCTGGTGGTCGCGATTCTAGGCACCACGATCAGCCCCTATCTTTTCTTCTGGCAGAGTTCGCAGGAGGTCGAGGAAGAAGAGGGCGACGACGAGGCCGGGCCACTCAAGGACAATCCCGAGCAGGCGCCGCGCGAGCTGACACGGATCGGCTGGGAAACCGGCATCGGCATGGCGCTGTAGAACCTGGTGGCTTTCTTCATCATTCTGACGACGGCGGCGACACTGAATGCCAACGGCAAGACCGACATCGAGAGCACGCAGCAGGCCGCCGAGGCGCTGAAGCCGATCGCGGGAGAGGCGGCCTTCCTGCTGTTCAGCCTGGGGATCATCGGCACGGGCCTGCTGGCCGTGCCAGTGCTCGCCGGATCGGCCGCGTACGCGCTGGGCGAGGTGCGGAATTGGAAGGTCGGCCTGGAGCACGCGTTCGGCGAGGCCAAGCCCTTCTATCTCACTATTGCGGCCGCGGTGTTCGCCGGGCTGGGCGTCGTTCTTCTCCCCATCGACCCGATCAAGGCGCTGATCTGGAGCGCGGTGCTGAATGGCGTCATCGTGGTCCCGATCATTGGCTTCATGATGATCGTGGCGTCGCGTCGCGAGATCATGGGCGAGTTCACGGCAGCTCCCTGGCAGCGCGTGCTGGGCTGGTTAACGCTTGCAGTGATGGCAGCCGCGGCCGTCGGCATGTTCGTGTTGATGTAGGGCCGCGACCCCGTAAGGTGGACCGCATGAAGCTCTATTCCGGTCCTCTCAGCATGTTCGGCGCCAAGGCCGAGATCGCCCTCCGTGAGAAGGGATTCCCCTTCGAGCTGGAGATGGTGCCCTTCGAGATGAAGACGCTCTACGAGCCGAAGCATCCCGAGGTCGTGCGCATCAATCCCAAGCGCCAGGTGCCGGTACTGATCGACGGCGACCTCGAACTCTTCGATTCGACGCAGATCTTCGAGTACCTGGAATCGCTGAAGCGCGACCCGGCTCTGTGGCCGTCGGAGCCGCGGGCACGCGCCCGCGCCCGCCTGCTGGAGCACAAGTCCGACGAGGTCTACTTCCCACACATCGTCCGCCTGATGAGCGACCCCGGGGCGCCCGGTGCGCACGATGCGGCGTCGCGCTTCTACGCCGAGATGGAACGCACCATCGGTGAAGGGGAGTGGCTGGCCGGGGCCTACAGCTACGCCGACATCGCCTTCTACATGGCGCAGCTCTTCGGCGAGCGGATGGGCGCGCCGGTCGCCGCCGAGTTCACGCACCTGCACGCCTGGCGTGACCGAATGAGCACGCGGCCCGCCGTGAAGCAGGTCGCAGGCGCCATGGGCCGTTACCTTCTGTCGATCGGGCGCACTTTGCCGCCTTTCATGAGCAAGCTGGGGCTTTGACGATGGCCAGAACCAGAATCCTGTTCCTGCCGGGCTCCGGCGGCTCGCCGCACTTCTGGAAGCCGGTCGCCACGGCCCTGCCGTCGGACTGGCCCAAGGAGCATTTCGGCTGGCCGGGCCTCGGCGCTCAGCCGCACGATCCTGCGGTGCGTGGTCTGGACGATCTGCAGAAGATGGTAACGGACCGCATGGATGGCCCGGTCGACCTGGTCGCGCAGTCGATGGGCGGCGTGCTGGCGGCGCGGATCGCGCTGGAACATCCGGAGCTGGTGCGTCGGCTGGTCCTCTGCGTCACGTCAGGCGGCGTCGACATGGCGGGACTGGGCGCTTCGGACTGGCGTGCCGACTATCGCAAGTCGTTTCCGAAGGCCGCGGCGTGGATCACCGACACCGGCAGCGCCGCACCTCTCCCGGTCGAGAAGATCACCGCGCCGACGCTGCTGATCTGGGGCGACAAGGACCCGGTGAGCCCGGTCGCCGTGGGCGAGCATCTCGCGGCGCGCCTGCCGCATGCGCGGCTCGAGGTCGTGCCCGGCGGCGATCACGACGTGGCCAGCACGCATGCCGACCACGTCGCGCGCCTGATTGCCCGGCACCTATCCTAGGGCTTCACCGTCTTCTTCAGCACCGACTGGTAGACCTGCAGGATCACCGAACTGTCGTCGTTGCCGAGGCCCATGCGGCGGGCCATGCGCTGGAGGTTGTGCGTGGCCGATCCCTGGGGCAGCGGCACGTCGAGTTCGTCGGCCAGTTCCATCGCGAGGTGGAGGTCCTTGTGCGCCAGGTTGAGCGCGAACGACGGCGGCGAGAACTTGTTCGAGAGGGCGCGCTCGGAAAAGGCCTTGAAGACCGAGGAGTTGCCGCTCGAACTGGCGATCACCTGCACCAGCTTCTGCGGATCGAGGCCGGCCGTGACGCCCAGCATCAGCCCTTCGGCCGCAGCGGCGGCATTGCAGAAGGCCATCATGTTGTTGACCAGCTTGGCCACCGTGCCGGTGCCGAGCTCGCCCATGTGGATCACGTTGGCGCTGAACGACTGCAGCACCGGCAGGGCGTCGTCGAACACCTTCTTGTCGCCGCCGACCATGATGGCGATAGTGGCGGCCTCGGCGCCGACCGTGCCGCCGCTCACCGGCGCGTCGAGCATGGCGATGCCCTTGGCGGCCATGGCGGCGCCGATCCTCTTCACCATCGAGGGCGCATTGGTGCTGAGGTCGATGTAGGTCTGGCCCTTGCTGGCATTCGCCAGGATGCCGTTGTCGCCCAGGGTGACCGCCTCGACGTCGCGCGGCATGGGCAGGGAGGTCATGACGATGTCGGCGCCCTGGGTCACGTCCGCGATGGACTTGCCGGCCGTCGCGCCCAGGTCGGTGCAGGTCTTCACGGCCTCGGGGTTCAGGTCGAATACCGTGACCGAGTGGTTGCTGCGCTTGATGAGGTTGCGGCACATGGGGCCACCCATGTTCCCGACACCGATATACCCGACCTTCATGCGTTCCTCCGGAAATCTGCAGTTGCCGGGACTATACGACAGAAACCCCGGTCCCTTGCTATAAGGACGGCACTACTGGGAGGAACGACGCCTCATGGCGCGAAACAAACTGCATCCGATTCCCCATCCGCCGCGCACGCCGCTGCTGGGCAACATGCTGACCGTCGACGGCGGGGCGCCGATCCAGGACCTGATGCGGATCGCCCGCGAGCAGGGGCCGATCTTCTGGCTCGACATGATGGGCACGCCGCTCGTCGTCGTGTCGGGTGCCGACCTGGTCGCCGAACTGTGCGACGAGAAGCGATTCGACAAAGCGGTCCGCGGCTCGCTGCGCCGGGTGCGCATGCTGGGCGGCGACGCGCTGTTCACCGCCGAGACCCAGGAACCGAACTGGCAGAAGGCGCACAACATCCTGCTGCCGACCTTCGCGCACCGCATGATGCAGACCTATCACGAGGGCATGCTCGACATCGCCGACCAGCTCGTGACCAAGTGGGAGCGGCTGAACGCCGACGAGGAGATCGACGTGGTGCGGGACATGACCGCGCTCACGCTCGACACGATCGGCCTGTGCGGCTTCAACTACCGCTTCAACTCGTTCTACCGCAGCGACAATCATCCCTACGTGGAGTCGCTGGTCCGCGCGCTCGAGGCGGTGATGAAGATGCGCGGCCTGCCGCTGGAGGACATCACCCAGCGCAAGAGCCGCAAGAAGCTCGAGGAGGATGTCGGCTTCATGAACGGCATCGCCGACCGGATCATCCGGGAACGCCGCGAGGTGCCCGCCGACGACGATGCCAAGCCCGACCTGCTTGGCTTCATGCTGAGCGGGCTCGACAAGCAGACCGGCGAGCGGCTCGACGACGTCAACATCCGCTACCAGATGAACACCTTCCTGATCGCCGGTCACGAGACCACGAGCGGGATGCTGTCCTTCGCCGTCTACTTCCTGCTGAACAATCCGCACGTGCTGCAGAAGGCCTATGAAGAGGTCGATCGCGTGCTGGGGCGTGACGTGAACGCCAAGCCGACCGCGAGCCAGGTCAACCAGCTCGTCTATATCGGCCAGATCCTGAAGGAGTCGTTGCGGCTGTGGCCGACGGCACCGGCGTTCGGCCTCTACCCGTACCAGAACGAGACGATCGGCGGGAGATACAAGCTGCGCAAGCGCACCTTCGTCACCGTGCTGACCGCGATGCTCCATCGCGACAAGTCGGTCTGGGGACCGCAGGCGGAGGTCTTCAATCCGGACAACTTCGCGCCCGAGCGCGAGGCCAGGATGCCGAGCCATGCCTTCAAGCCGTTCGGCAACGGCCAGCGCGCCTGCATCGGCCGGCAGTTCGCCATGACGGAGGCGACGCTGGTGCTGGGCATGATCCTGCAGCGTTTCCGGCTGGTCGATCACACGCGCTACCAGCTCAAGATCAAGGAATCGCTCACCATCAAGCCCGATGGGCTGATGATGCGGGTGCGGTTGCGCCCCGACATCGTGCGCGGCAGCGGCCGGGCGGCCGTCACCACAACGCCGGCACCGAGGAAGGCCGCGCGCAAGGCGGCCGCCAGCCACGGCACCAGGCTCGCCGTGCTGTTCGGCTCCAACATGGGCACGGCCGAGGAACTGGCGCGCTCGATCGCCGAGGATGCCGAGGCCGCGGGCTTCGCCACGACCCTGGCCGGCCTCGACGACATGGCCGGCCGGCTGCCGACCGAAGGCGCCGTGGCCATCGTCTGTGCGTCCTATAATGGTGGGCCGCCCGACAATGCCGTGCAGTTCCTCGCCAGCCTGAAGGATGCCGCGCCCGGTGCGCTTGCAGGCGTGCGCTACACCGTGTTCGGTTGCGGCAATCGGGACTGGGCTTCGACCTACCAGTCGATCCCGCGCCAGATCGACGAGCTGATGGCGGAGAAGGGGGCCGAGCGACTTCACGTGCGCGGCGAGGGCGACGCGCGCGACGATCTCGATGGAAACTTCCAGTCCTGGTACGAGCCGATGCTGCCGGCGGTGGCCGAGAAGCTCGGCGTCAAGCTGGAGGCCGACAGTGGTGCGGCCCAGGAACCGCTCTATCAGGTGCAGCCGGTCGACAAGCCGCCGGTCAACCCGATCATCGGCGGCAGCGGCGCGCTGCCGATGCAGGTCCTGGCCAATCGCGAACTGCAGAATCCGGAGACGTCGGGCCGCAGCACGCGGCACATCGAGGTCATGCTGCCCGACGGCGTGAGCTATCGCGCCGGCGATCATCTCAGCATCGTGCCTCAGAACGGCGCGGCGCTGATCGCGCGGGCGATGCGGCGCTTCGGCTTCGCGCCCGGCGCCCATGTCGAGCTGACGGCGGCCGAGGGACGGCGCGCTTCCTTGCCCACGGGCGAGGCGATCTCCGTCCATCGCCTGCTGGCCGATTACCTGGAGCTGCAGCTTCCCGCGACGCGCAAGCAGATCCAGGCGATGGCGCTGCACACACGATGCCCGTTCACGCGACCCAAGCTCGAAGCGCTGCTGGAGGAAGAGAACTTTCGGGCCGAGATTTTGGCCAAGCGCAAATCGGTACTCGACCTGCTGGAGGAGTTCCCGGCCTGCGAGCTGCCCTTCGCGGCGTTCCTTGAAATGATGCCCCTGATGGTGCCGCGCTATTACTCGATCTCCTCGTCGCCGGTCGCCGACGGCGCGTGCTGCTCGGTGACGGTCGCGGTGGTCGAAGGGCCGGCGCGGTCCGGCGCGGGCGTCTATCACGGCATCTGCTCGAACCATCTCGCGCGCCAGGCCGCGGGCTCCACGGTGCAGGCCTTCGTGAAGGAAACGAAGGTCGGCTTTCGGCTGCCGGTCGATCCGGCCGCGCCGATCGTCATGATCGGCCCAGGCACCGGCCTCGCGCCGTTCCGCGGCTTCCTGCGCGAGCGGGCGGCGCTCAAGGCGCAGAACCGGACGCTTGGCCCGGCGATCCTTTTCTTCGGCTGCCGTCACCCGGAGCAGGACTTCATCTATGCCGACGAGCTCAAGGAACAGGCCGATGCCGGCCTCGTTGACCTGCAGGTCGCCTTCTCGCGCCATGACGGAAAGAAGACGTACGTGCAGGACCTGCTTGTAGACAATGCCGACAAGGTTGCGGCCCTGATCGAGCAGGGCGCGATCGTCTATGTCTGTGGTGACGGTGGACGCATGGAGCCCGACGTGAAGCGCGCGCTGATCGCGATGCATCGGGCGAAGACCGGTGCGGACGAGGCCGCGGGCGAGGCCTGGATGGCGCGGCTCGCGGCCGACAATCGCTACGTGTTGGACGTGTGGGCGAGCAGCTGACCCGGGACGCCGAGCGCGCCCGCTCGCTGCGACGGGTCAAGCTCGTCGCGGCGCTGCTGCTGGTGGCGACGGCGGCGCTGTTCGTCGTGGCGCGGCACTTCGAGCCCGTCCACTGGATCTGGGGCTATGTCGCGGCCTTTGCGGCGGCCGCGACGGTCGGCGGGCTGGCCGACTGGTACGCGATCGTGGCCCTGTTCCGCCGCCCGCTCGGCCTGCCGATCCCGCACACCGCCATAGTGCCGCGCAATCATCACCGCATTGCCGAGAATCTCGGCGAGTTCATCGAAACCAACTTCCTGGCGCCGGAGCCTGTCGAGGCGCGCCTGCGTGAAGTCGACTTCGCCGCCCTCGTGGCGGATTGGCTGAGCGATCGCGAGCGCAGCGCCGCGCTGGCAGGCTTCATGTTGCGAATGGTGCCGCAGGCCCTCTCTGCCATCGACCAGTCCGGTCTCAAGGGCTTCCTGGGCCAGCGGGCGAAGGCCGAGTTGGAGCGGATCGAACTGGCGCCGCTTGCCGCCGGTCTGCTGAGCGCCGTCACCGAGAAAGGACGCCACCAGCGCCTGCTCGACGAGCTGCTCGTGGCGCTGGAGAAGGTACTGGCCAACGAGGAGACGCTGGCGGCGATGCGCGAGAAGATCCGCAACGAGCTGCCGGCGTTGTTCAATCTCTATCGCGCGGATGCCTACCTGTTGCGCAAGATCGTGGCCTCGACCACGGCCTTCATCAAGGACGCGCGCGCCGACACGAGCCATCCCCTGCGGCAGGAGTTCGATAGTTTTGTCGCGGGCTTCATTGCCAACCTGCGCACGTCGAAGGCTTTCGCGCGCCGCGCGGAGAGCCTGAAGCGCGACCTGCTGGCGCGGCCGGAGATCGCGACGATGGCCGAGGGCGCCTGGGACAGCGTGCGCTCCTTCCTCGAGCAGGATTCGCGCAACGCGGACAGCCAGGTACGCCGTCAGCTCGAGGCCATGCTGGTCGACGTCGGCAGCCAGCTTGCGCGTGATCCCGCGATCCGCGCGGAGATCAATCGCGGCATGGTGCGGGTCCTTGCAGATTTCGTGCAGAGCCAGAAGAGCGGTGTCGGTCGCTTCATCGCCGATCAGGTGAAGTCGTGGGACATCGACGTGCTGATCGGCCGCATCGAACTTACCGTCGGCCGGGACCTGCAATATATTCGCTTCAATGGCGCAATGATCGGCGGGCTCGCCGGTTTGGCCTTGCACGCGCTGGAACAGGGGTTGAAGCTGTACCTGTAACGCACAGGAGGTTCAGATGGCCGATGCGACGCAGCCCTTCACCGACATGTTCAAGAAGCTTGGCGAGCAGCTGAAGGTGCCGGCCTTCGACATGTCGAAGAT
Organism: Reyranella sp.; assembly: GCA_021732965.1. Lineage (GTDB taxonomy): Bacteria > Pseudomonadota > Alphaproteobacteria > Reyranellales > Reyranellaceae > Reyranella. The sequence continues at coordinate 2,497 of JAKFVZ010000388.1, read as the reverse complement.
GATGGAGCACCATCAGAAGAATCTCGAGGCGATGACACGCTCCTGGCAGGCGGTGGCCGGCGGTGCGAGCGAGGTTGCGCAGAAGCAGAAGGAAATCTTCGAGGCCGCGATGAAGGACATGGCCGAGATGGCGCAGTCCTACAAGCCGGGCGGCAATCCGCAGGAAGTGATGGCCAAGCAGACCGAGTTTGCCAAGAAGGCGATGGAGGCCGCCATCGCCAACACGAAGGACATCGCGGAGCTGGTCCAGAAGTCCAGCACCGAAGCCTTCAAGATCGTCCAGGAGCGGATGAAGGAGTCCTACGAGGAAATCCGCAGCAGCGTCGAGAAGAAGTCGTAGGACTCTCTCATTGGAGCGCGCCACTCCAGTGGCGCTCAAAAGTCGTCGATAGTCAGAACATGAGCGCCACTGGAGTGGCGCGCTCCAATTGAAACGGCGGGTTCTTCAGCCCCGCCGCCAGTCCGGGAAGACCAGGCTCTTCCAGCCTGAGCGATCGAACTTCTTCCACTGGCCCTCGGGCTGGGCGAGACGGTCGGCGACCGCGTAGACGGCGGCCGGATGATGGCCGAGCCCGCAATGGCTGCCATAGACCTCGATGTTCTCGACCTGCTCGCTCTCCTCGTTGATGCAGGTCTGCCACGCGCAGATCCCGTCGGTACGGCTGAACACCGACGTGGTGGGCACCGGCGGCGGCGTGGCGAGCGCGCCGGCCATCTTGTGGTCGCTGTCCTCGACGCTCTGGCCCGAGGCGAACTCGTAGACGCGCCAGGCGTTGGTCGCCTTCGGGCTGCCGGCGAACGGGCTGCCGAGGCTGATCACCGAACGCACCTTGTCGGGAACCATCTTGGCGATCTGCCGGGCATAGATGCCGCCCAGGCTCCAGCCGACCAGGCTGATCTTGCGATGGCCGTAGCGCTCGTACAGTTCCTCGACCCGCGCAAGCATGCCGTCCTCGATGCCGGCGCGCAGGCCGAGATTGCGGCCCTGCTTCCAGCCGTGCGCGGCATAGCCTTGCCCCTTGAGGAAGGAGCGCAATGGCCGGGTGGAGAGGTCGCTGGCCAGCAGGCCGGGCAGCACGAGGACGGGATGGCCGTCGCCTCGGGGCGCAGCGGCGAGCCACGGCCGAAGCATCATGAAGGCACCGAGTTCCTGCAGGGCACGCCCTTCGAGGAACAGCAACGTCCGCGAGGGGGGACGCAACGCTTCAGCGACAGCCGTCATTGGGGCTCCTTGTTCGTTGCCAAAAGAGTCTCACATATCGGAAGGGGGCGGAAGGGTTTCAACCGGGCACGACCGCCTTCTTCAGCTCGTCGGTCGCCTCGACCAGATAATCGCCGAGGACTGCAACATCCGGAACCGCGCGCCGGTCGGCGGTGAGGCCGAAGTTCAGCGCGTCCATGTAGCTCTGCACCGTAATGTTGAGTGCCGCACCGTGCGCGGGAATGGAAACCGGATGCAGCGCCGTCACCTTGGCGCCGGCGCAGTAGAGCGGCATCGGCGGGCCGGGCACGTTGGAGATGGTGACGTTCATCGGCATCGGCAGCTTGTCGGCCAGGCCGCTGCGTCCGTACACCAGCATCATGAGTTGCAGCAGGATGGGCGCGCCCACGAAGGCGAAATCCTGCGGGACGGCGTCGCGGAACGTGCCGGCGATCTGCTTGGACTCGGTCGACGATTTCACGATGGCACGCAGCCGCTCGGCCGGATCGGCGACGTCGGTGGCGAGCTGGCAGAGCATGCCGGAGACCTGGTTGTTCTGCCGCGTGTCGCCGGGCTCGCGCAGGCTGATCGGCACGCCGGCGATCAGTGGCTTGTCGGGAAGCTGCCCCTTTTCCTGCAGGTAGCGCCGCAACGCACCGCTGCACACCGCCATCACCACGTCGTTCAGCTTGGCCCCGCTCGCCTTGGCGATCGCCTTGGCGTCGCCGAGCGAGATCGTGCGCGCGGCATAGCTGCGCTCGCGCGTGATCGTGGCGTTGAATGGCGTCTTCGGCGCATTGAGAGTCGGCAACTGGCTGGCGAGGCTCTGCAGCGTGCCCAGCGCCTTGGGCATTTCGCCGGGCTTGCCGAGGAACGCGCTGGTCATCGAGGTCATGATGTCGGGCGCGGCCTGAAGCATCTTCAACTGTTGGCGCATCATGTTGCCCATGATGTCGGTGATGCCCTTCAGGGGATCTACCGCCGTCGGCGAGCTGGGTGCTGCCGCTGCGCTGGCAGGCTTCGGCGGCGGCGGGGCGACCTCGCGCGGTGTCGCACTCACATCGTAGAGCGCCTTGTTGATCGCCATGCCGGCGCCGCCGTCGATCGCGGCGTGATGGACCTTGGAATAGAGCACGCCCTGGCCGTCCGCGAGGCCGGTGATGACGTAGAACTGCCAGAGCGGCCGGCTGCGATCGAGCGTGTTGGCATGCAGCCGCGAGATCACTTCCTCGAGTTGCGCCTCGGTACCGGGCGCGGGCAGCGCGGTCTCGCGCAGATGGTAGTCGAGATCGATAG
>JAKFVZ010000674.1 GCA_021732965.1 Reyranella sp. | reverse complement strand
GCAGTTCGGCCTGGTGCCCGCCGCCTACACGACCGACAGCGGCCGCGATCTCTTCTCCTTGATCGTTGCGCCCGTGACCTACCAGTTCCTGCATGGCGGCTGGATGCATCTCGGCATCAACATGCTGACGCTGGCGGCGTTCGGCGCGCCGGTGGAGCGGCTTCTCGGCGTGCGCCGCTTCGTGCTCTTCTATCTGGTGTGCGGCGTCGTCTCCGGCTTTGTACACATCCTGGTCTATCCCGATTCGATCGACCCGGTGGTCGGCGCCTCGGGCTCGATCAGCGGCGTCTTCGGCGCCGTGCTGATGTTGATGCGCTATGTCGGCAGCCTGACGTCGCTGCTGCCGGTCGCCGGCATCTGGATCGGCCTCAACGTCTTCTTCGGCATCTTCGGCGGCACGCCGGGGGCAGGCGGCGAATCCGTCGCCTGGGTGGCGCACATCGCGGGCTTCCTGTTCGGCCTCGCAAGCATACGCTTCTTCGCACCGCGGATGAGTTAAGCGGCTATAGTCGGCAGATGGCCGACAACGGGATCCCGCTTCGTCGCACACTGGTTGCCAACGCTGTCGCGCTGGCGCCGTCGTGGGGTGCACTGGCGATCCTCTACGGTTCCGGAGAACTCTCGGGCCGTAGCACGCTGATCGCCATGGCGGGGATCGCGCTGGTCACGATCTTCCTGATCCGGCGCTATCTGAACTCGCTGGCGAGCTTCGCCCGCTTCGTGGGGGAACTCTCCGACGAGCGCGAACCGGTGATGCCGCGCCTGTCCTTCGCGCCCGCCACGGAGGAACTCGCGACCGCGGCCGCCACTCTCTCGACCGGCTGGCGCCGGCAGCGCGCTTCGATCGACAATCTCGCGGCCTCGGCGCAGGCGATCGTCGATGGTCTTCCCGATCCCCTGGTGTCGGTCGACCGCCAGCGTCGCATCGTGCGCACCAATCTCGCCGCCGCCCTTCTGCTGGGCAGCTCCGGCGGCGCCGAGCGCGACGTCTCGACGGTGCTGCGCCAGCCGCAGCTCCTGGCGGCCATCGACGCGCTGCTCGAGACCGGCCCCGACGGCAATTTTTCCCGGCCCGACCAGGGTGTTGTCGAGCTGGTGCTGGCGGGGCCGCCGGAGCTGGACATGATCGCCCACCTGCGCCGCCTGCCTCGGGCGGCCGCCGACGGCTCGCTGGCGCTGATCGTGCTGCACGACACCACGGCGCTGCGCCGCGCCGAGCGCATGCGGGCCGATTTCGTGGCCAATGCCAGTCATGAGCTCAAGACGCCGATCGCCGGTCTGGCCGGCTTCATCGAGACGCTGCGCGGACCGGCGCGCGAGGATGTGGCGGCACGCGAGCGCTTCCTCGGCATCATGGCCGAGCAGGCCGACCGTATGCGCCGCCTGGTCGACGACCTCCTGATGCTGTCGCGCATCGAGCAACACGAGCATGCGCGGCCGGCCGCCGCCGTCGACCTCGCGCCGGTGCTTCGGTCCGTCCTCGACCTGCTTCAGCTCAAGGCCTCGTCCCGTGGCGTGACGATCGTCCTCGACATCGCGCCGGACCTGCCGCGCGCCATCGGCGATTCCGACGAACTCACCATCGTGTTCCAGAACCTGATCGACAATGCGGTCAAGTATGCGCGGCCGGCGACCGAGGTGCGCGTGATCGCGGCACCGTCCGGCCCCGATCGCGTGGGAATCGCCGTCAGCGACAAGGGCGACGGAATTCCGGCTTCGCACCTGCCGCGCCTCACCGAGCGCTTCTACCGTGTCGATGCCGCCCGTTCCCGCCAGCTTGGCGGCACCGGGCTGGGCCTCGCCATCGTCAAGCACGTGGTGAACCGCCACCGCGGCCGGCTCGACATCCAGAGCGCGCCCGGCGAGGGCTCGACGTTCACGGTGACGCTGCCGGCCGTGGGGAAACAGTGATGCAGCCGGTGCGCAACGTTTCGAAAGCGGCGTGTAAGTTTCAACCGACATAGTCGCTTCGAACAACGCGTGAGTGTGTGCGCATGACATCTAAGTCGAACGAACCGTGCGAGATCGTCGTGACCCCCCGGATGATCCGGGCGGGCCTCGACGTGGTGAAATCCTGGCCGTCCCTCGCCGACGGCGAGGCGCTCGCCACCGCCTATCGCGCGATGGCGGCAGCGGCGCCTCCTGCAAGTCTCGCGCTCAGCATGCCGACGCCCACCATGCTGCAGGCCCTGAGGATGCTCGGTCACAAGTAGCGGCAAGTCGTTCGAGCAGCACTCTGGCGGTGGAACGACCTGCCGAGCCCGTGCGTTTCATGGACGATGAGCATCATCGACTCGTTGGGGTGGGCGATGGCCACCCAGTTTCAGCCTGTTCGCTCGGGCTACGTCTATCGTCAGGATCGCACCGGCGGGCCGATTCCCGTGACGGCCGGCGAGCGCCGAGGATTTGTACGAGCCTTCGGCTGGAAATTCCTGGCGCATGTTGCGGGCTTCATGGCGGCGGTGATCATGGCCGCCATGGTGACTGCGCATTTCTATCCCAAGGGAAATGAGACGGGTGGCTTCGTCCTGATGGGCGGGCTTCTGGCCATCATTGGCTTCGGTCTTTATGCGTCCGTGAAACGGGCGATGCATGCACCTGGCCGCGTGCTGTCCGATCGCGCGACATTGTCTAACGGCGCAGGGTCCTGACTGCGATCATGGCCGTCGGAATGCCGACCACGAATCCTGCCACGATTGCGTAGAACAGAAAGAAAACCATCGAGAAGATCACCATGCCCACCGTCCCGCGCTCGGGCACGGCGGGCGCGTCGGCGAGGGTCGCCAGCACCGCCACCGCGAACAGAACGACCGACAGAAGCGGCACACTGAGCGCAGAGAAGGTAACCTGCCATCGTTGCGTCCTCTGCGGCCAGCGTGACGTCCCGAACCAGGCCGCCGCGAAGGTGATGGCCACGATCGTGACGACAGTGCCTGCGATATAGATCACGCTTGTCTTCCTTCCCGTGTTCTCCGTTTTCAACGCCGCGGCTTGCTCCGGGTTCAGCCTTCGTGAGTTTCTCCACATCTGTCTTCGGTCTGTAACCCAAGCGTAGCGTGGCCGAAGCCTGCGGCCGGTACCGAACCCCAACAGGGTTTGGAGGCCGGATGCTTCGACTGGAAGGCGTTACCAAGAGTTTCGGCGGTAAGCATGCCGTCGACGGCGTCTCGCTCGTCGTGCCGGCCGGCCAGATGGTCGGCGTGATCGGCCGTTCCGGCGCCGGCAAGTCGACCCTCCTGCGCATGATCAACCGCCTGGGCGACCCGACATCGGGCCGCATCCTGTTCGGCGACACCGACGTCACGGCGCTGCGCGGCCGCCCGCTGCGCGCCTGGCGCGCGCGATGCGCCATGATCTTCCAGCAGTTCAATCTTGCCGGTCGTCTCGACGTGCTGACCAACGTGATGATGGGCCGCGCCTTTCATCTGCCGGCGACCCGGGCGCTCTTCAAGATGTGGAGCGACGAGGAGAAGGCGCAGGCCCTGTCGGCGCTGGAAAGCCTCGACATGGCACGGATGGCCGGCCAGCGCGCCGAGACCCTGTCCGGCGGCCAGCAGCAACGCGTCGCCATTGCCCGCGCCCTGATCCAGCAGCCCGACATCGTGCTCGCCGACGAGCCCATCGCGTCGCTCGACCCGCGCAACACCAAGGTGGTGATGGACGCGCTGCAGCACATCAACCGCCACCTCGGCATCACCGTGATCTGCAACCTCCACAGTCTCGACCTGGCGCGCGGCTGTTGCGACCGGCTGGTCGGCATGGCCGGCGGCCGCGTCGTGTTCGACGACGTGCCGGCCGCGCTGACCGAGGCAACCGCGCGCGAACTCTACGGGCTTGAAGCCGGCGACGTCATGGGTCACGGCGCACCACCGCCCGTTCCCCTGCCGGCCGGAGCGCAGCCGGGCTTCGCGCTCGCCGGCTCCTGATCTTCCGACAATCGATCTTCACAAGGAGAACAAGCATGCTTACCCGCCGTCATGCCCTGGGCGCCGCCCTCGCTGCCTCTTCGTTCGCTCTCGCCGGCGCCGCCCATGCCCAGTCGTGGAAGAGTGCCTATCCGGAACTCGTCTTCGCCGTGATCCCGGCCGAGAACGCCTCCGGCGTCACCGAGCGTTACGGGCCGTTCATGGAGTATCTCTCCCAGCAGCTCGGCACCAAGGTGACCCTGCGCGTCGCCAACGACTATGCCGCGGTCATCGAAGGCCAGCGCAACGGCAGCATCCACGTCGCGGGCTACGGCCCGGCCTCCTATGCCCGCGCCATCGTCACCGGCGTCAAGGTCGAGCCCTTCGCCACCACCGTGAACAGCGACGGCACGATCGGCTACTACTCGGTCTTCTACGTGCGCGCCGACAGCCCCTACAAGACGATCGACGATCTCAAGGGCAAGAATCTGGGCCTCGTCGATCCGAACTCGACCTCGGGCAATAACGTGCCGCGCTTCGCACTGAACAAGCTCAAGCTCAATCCCGAGACCTTCTTCGCCCGCGTGACCTACGCCGGCAGCCACGAGAACGCGGTCATCGCGCTCCAGCAGAAGACAGTCGACGTCGCCGCCAACTGGTGGAATGCCGAGAACGATTCGAACCTGACGCGCATGGTCTCCAAGGGCCTGGCCAAGAAGGAAGACTTTCGTATCATCTACAAGTCGGACCTGATCCCGAACTCGCCCTTCGCCTATCTCGCCAGCCTGCCGCCGGACCTCAAGGCCGCCCTCTGGAAGGCCTTCGACGAGGCGCCGACCAAGGCCAAGGCCGCGTTCGACAAGCTCTCCGACGGCAAGGACCGTGGCTTCACCAAGGTCGATGCCGCTTCCTACGAGCCGGTCGTCGAGCTGATCCGGTTCATCGACGCGCTGCGCAAGCAGAAGAGCTGATCGGCGCCTGACGGCTTCCGGAGCCCGGCTGGCTCGTGAGCTCGACGATCGTCCGGCTGCCCGAGGCGCAGCTGAGGCCGCTCATGGCGGCCTACGACGCCTCGGTGCGCAGCCGTCGCGGGCACACGCTGCTCTTCGTGGCGTGTGTCGCGATCGCAATTCTGCTGGCCTCGGCTTCGGCCGAGGTCTCTCCCGTCAAGTTCCTCGAGAACATCCACCGCTTCCCGAGCTACATCGTCCGCCTGTTCCATCTCGAGAACGGCCAGCCGGTCTGGACGGACTTCGGGGAATGGTTCTGGGGCCTGCAGCGCTGGCTGCGGCTGCTCGTCGAGACCCTGTTGATGGCCTATGTCGGCACGGTCCTGGGAGCGCTGGCGGCAGCCGGCCTCGCCTTCATGGCCGCCGCCAACGTCGCACCGGGCCGCTGGCTGCGCCTCACCGTCCGCCGCTTCTGCGAGCTGTGCCGCACCGTGCCGGAACTGGTCTTCGCCCTGCTGTTCGTGATCGCGTTCGGTCTTGGACCGATGGCCGGCGTGCTGGCCGTCGTCATCCATACGATGGGTGCACTCGGCAAGCTCTTCGCCGAGGTCGTCGAGAATATCGACATGAAGCCGGTCGAGGGCGTGTCGTCGACGGGAGCGCCGTGGCATGTGGCGATGCGTTTCGGCGCGTTGCCGCAGGTCCTGTCGAACTTCACCAGCTACACGCTGCTGCGCTTCGAGATCAACGTGCGCGGCGCGGCCGTCATGGGTTTCGTCGGCGCCGGCGGCATCGGGCAGGACCTGATCGAGGCCATTCGCAAGTTCTACTACTCCGACGTCTCCGCGATCCTGGTGTTGATCCTGCTCACCGTGGCGGTCATCGACTCGTTGACCTCGATCCTGCGCCACCGGCTGATCGGCCTCGAAGGAAAGAACTGATGGACGCCGTTCGCGCGCGCTACCCCGAGCATTTCACGCGGTGGAGCCGGCAGCGCCTCTCGATGATCGGGATTGCCGCCGCTCTGTTCGTGCTCCTGCTGTTCGGCATGGGTGAGCTGGGCTTCTTCGACGGTACGCTGCTGACCGGTTTCGGCCGCCTGTTCGAGATCGCCGGTCTGATGCTGCCGCCCGATCCCGGGTCGTGGGCGCATGCCCGGGCCTACGGCATGGCGCTGATCGAGACGGTGGCCATCGCGCTGCTCGGCACCGTGGCGGCGGGGGTCCTCGCGCTGCCGGTCGGCTTGCTGGCGGCACGCAATGTCACCGCCCAGCGCATCGTGCGCTTTCTCGCGCGCCGCTCGCTCGACACGATCCGCAGCGTCGACATCCTCATCTGGGCGCTGATCTGGATCAACGTCGTTGGTCTTGGGCCTTTCGCCGGCGCGCTCGCGATCATGACTTCCGACATCGGCAGCTTCGGCAAGCTCTTCTCGGAGGCCATCGAGGCGGCGGATCGCAAGCCTGTCGAGGGCATCGCCTCGACCGGCGGCAGCCATCTCATGGGGATCCGCTTCGGTATCCTGCCCGAGGTCTTCCCGGTGCTGGCGAGCCAGGTCCTGTACTACTTCGAATCCAACACCCGCTCGGCCACCATCATCGGCATCGTCGGCGCCGGGGGCATCGGGCTTCACCTGGCCGAGGCGATCCGCACATTGGAACTGCAGCAGACCTCGTTCATCATCCTGATGATCCTTGTCACGGTGGCAGCCATCGACGTCGTATCGAGCCAGCTCCGCTTCGCCATGATCGGCCGCCGCGCGGGAATAGGTAAATGAACGATGCGTCCACGGAACGGCCCCGTTACGCGCTCTACTATGCGCCACGCGCGGAAGAGGCGCTGGCGGTAACCGCCAGCCGCTGGCTCGGTCGCAACCCGGACTCGGGCGAGGTGCGGGACATCGCCGGGATCGGAAGCATTCCGCGCGAGCGGCTGTCCGAACTGCTCGCGGATCCCCGGCTCTATGGCTTCCACGGCACGCTGAAGCCGCCGATGGCCCTGGCCGAGGGTGTCACCGAGCGAGACCTGCTGGACGCGGTCGGTGAGTTTGCCGCGACGCAACGCCAGATCGATGTCCCATCTCTCGCACTGGCGGAGCTGAGTGATTTTCTTGCCCTGGTGCCGTCGGAGCGATGCGTCACCCTTCAGGATCTATCCGACCGCTGCGTCGTGGAATTCGATACGTTCCGCCGGCCCGCCACGGAGGCCGAACTGGCGCGCCGGCGAGCCGCGGGCCTGAGCGCGCGGCAGGATGAGCTGCTGCTGCGCTGGGGCTATCCCTACGTGTTGGAGCAGGGGCGCTTTCACCTGACGCTCACGGGCCGGGTGAAGGACCAGGCGGAACGCGCGATCCTTCTGGACGAGCTGCGCGATCGGTTCGCGGCTTTCATCGGCCAGTCGCTGGCGGTGCGCGACCTTTGCGTCTTCCGGCAGCCGGCGCAGGGCCGCCCGTTCACCGTCCTGGCGCGGTTCAGGCTCGGCGGAGGGCGGCGCCTGACCACTCAAGTGTGGCGAGCAGCCTAACGAAGGCTTCGGCCGCCTTGTCGAGGGCGCCGTCGTTGACGATCGTCACCAGGCGCGGATCGGCGATCTCGTAGGCTTCGGCGCGCTCCAGACGCTTTGCCGCCTCTGCGGAGTTCTCGCGCCCGCGCCCGGCGAGCCGCTGCTTCAGGCGATCGGCCGGTGCCGTGATCAGAACGGGCCGGGCCTGCGAGTCGAGGCCGCCGGTCCGCTGGAAGTGATCGCGCGAGCCGCTCACCACCACGGTCAGGCCGGCGGCGCGCCAGTCATGGATCTCGCGCCCGACCCCGTAATCGTTACCGTGGGCGTCCCAGTGATAGGCGAACAGGCCATGGGCCCGGCGCATGGCGAACTCCGCACGCGTCACCGCGACATGGTTCTCGCCCCCGGTATCGGCCGGCCGGGTGATATAGCGGTGCGCGAACACGACGGGCGCCTGGGGCGCCAGCAGGGCGCGGGCGCGGCCGAGGACGGAGTCCTTTCCGGCGCCGGATGGACCCATGACGTAGACCAGCGAGCCTTCCATCGCGATCTCCCGGTTCAGACGACGCGCTCGCCCTCGCGCCACACCGCGCGCACGACCGCGGCACCGTCGACGGTGCGCACGCGCACCAGGTCGGCGCGGCGCTCGGGAGCGATCTCGCCGCGATCGCCGAGGCCCACGGCGCGGGCCGGGTTGAGCGAGGCGAGCTTCACGGCCTGCGGCAGCGAGAGCCCGACGCCGGAGGAGGGCAGCCTGAACACGCTCTCCATCAGGCTGGCGGGCACATAGTCCGACGACAGGATGTCGACATGGCCGGCGCGCAGCAGGTCGATCGCCGCGATGTTGCCGGAGTGCGAGCCGCCCAGCACGAGGTTGGGTGCGCCCATCAGCACGGCCATCCCCGCTTCGCGCGAGGCCTGGGCAGCCTCATGCGTGGTCGGGAACTCGGCGATGGTCATGCCGTTGGCGACGGCTTCCTGCACATGGCCGTGGGTCGCATCGTCGTGGCTGGCGATCGGCAGGGCACGCACCTGCGCCCGGCCGACGATCTCGCTGCGGTGCCTCACCGCGTTGCGATGGTGCAGCTCGGTGACGCGGGCCGAGAACTCCTCGAACTGCGCGTCGGTCATTGCATACTTGCCCTTGTAGTACTGCTTCAGCTTCTCCGGATCGAGGAACTGGCGCTGGCCGGGTGTGTGGTCGTTGATCGACACCAGGCCGACCAGCGGCAGGTCGATCCACTTGTCGACCGCCTCGACCGCGTCCTCCGCGGTGATCTCGCAGCGCAGATGGATGCGATGCTCGGCGCGCGTCATGCGCCGGTCGGTGGCAGCGCAGACCGCCTCGATCATGCGCTCGCGGTTCTGAACCCGGTCCGACTTGCCGTGGACGTCGCCTAGCGCCAGCGAGTCGAACACCGTGGTAATGCCGGCGGCGCTGATCTGGGTGTCGTGCGCCATGATAGCCGAGACGCTTGGCCACTTCACACCGGGACGCGGCGCAAAGTGCTTCTCCATGTTGTCGGTGTGCAGCTCGACCAGGCCGGGGACGAGATAGTCGCCCTCGAGATCGATTGCGCCTGCCGCGCAGGAACGGTCCTGGGCGATCTCGACGATGCGGCCTTCGCGCACGATGACGGTACCGTCGAACTCCGCATCGGCGGTGACGACGCGGGCGTTGGTCAGGATGGTCTCGAGGCTCATGGGGAAACTCCGGCCGGTTGGGCAGGGGGGAGGACTTCATGGAGACGGGTCGCCACCGCGTCGCGCACGTAGGTGTCGTGGAAGATGCCGACGATGGCAGCGCCGGCATCGCGACGCTGGCGGATGAGCTCGACCACGCCATCGCGGTTCGCTGCATCGAGCGAAGCCGTCGGTTCGTCGAGCAGCAGGATCGGATAGTCGACGATCAGCGAGCGCGCGATGTTGACGCGCTGCTGCTCGCCGCCCGAGAAGGTTGCCGGCGGCAGCGACCACAGGCGGGCGGGAATGCCGAGCATGCCCAGCAGGAACTCCGCGCGTCGCCGCGCCTCGTCGGCGTCGGTGCCGCGCCGCAGCAGTGGCTCCGCCACGACATCGACGGCAGACACGCGCGGGATCACGCGCAGGAACTGGCTGACGAAGCCCATCGTGCGGTGACGCACGTCGAGGACGGTGCGCGGCTCGGCACCGACCAACTCGGTCCAGATATTGTCCTGGCGCACGCGGATCGAGCCGCTGTCGGCGCGATAGTTGCCGTAGAGCGAGCGCAGCAGGGTGCTCTTGCCGGCACCCGACGGGCCGACCAGAGCCAGGCATTCGCCGGGCGAGACGGAAAGCGACACATCGCACAGAACGGGAAGTGACAAGCCGCCCTGGGCATGGACGGTAAAGGACTTGGCAAGGCCGCAGACGCGCAGCGCGGGTTGGGAGGAGGTCATGCGCTCACACCGGCAGGATCGAGGCGACGAGCATTTGCGTGTAGGCGTCCTGCGGATCGTCGAGTACCTGGTCGGTCAGACCCTGTTCCACGACTGCGCCGCCCTGCATCACCATCAGCCGGTGCGTCAGCAGCCGCGCGACACCGAGATCGTGGGTCACGAGAACGGCCGACAGATGCAGCCCTTCGACAAGGCCGCGCAGCAGGTCGAGGATGCGAGCCTGTACCGAGACGTCGAGGCCGCCGGTCGGCTCGTCCATGAAGACCAGCCGCGGCTTGCTCACGAGGTTGCGGGCGATCTGCAGGCGCTGGCGCATGCCGCCGGAGTAGGTCGTCGGGCGATCGTCGAGGCGGTCGGCGTCGATCTCGACCCGCGCCATCCAGTCGACAGCTTCGCGGCGGATATCGCCATAGTGGCGCGCGCCCACGGCCATCAGCCGCTCGCCGATATTGGCGCCGGCGCTCACGCCCATGCGCAGCCCGTCGCGCGCATCCTGGTTCACGAAGCCCCATTCGGTGCGCGCCAGCAGGCGCCGCCGCGCCTCGGAGAGGTGATGCACGTCAACGGTGCCGGCGGACTGCGTTTCGTAGGCGACGGAGCCGCCGTCGGGCAGGAGCCGGCCGGCCAGGCAATTGAGCAGCGTCGTCTTGCCCGAGCCCGATTCACCCACGATGCCCAGCACCTCGCCGGGCCACAGGTCGAAGCTCACGTCGCGGCAGGCGATGCGGCCGCCGAAACGCTTGGTGACGCCGCGGGCGGAGAGGAGCGGCGCGCTCATCGCCGGCTCTCGCAATAGTCGGTGTCGGAGCAGACGAACAGGCGCTTGCCGGTATCGTCGACGATCATCTCGTCGAGGAAGCTTTCCTTCGACCCGCAGAGCGCGCAGCACTCGGTCCAGGTCTCGATCTCGAACGGATGGTCGTCGAAGTCGAGGCTCTTCACCGGCGTGTGGGGCGGCACGGCATAGATGCGCTTCTCGCGGCCGGCACCGTAGAGCTGCAGCGCGGCGCTGCGGTCGAGCTTGGGATTGTCGAACTTCGGGATCGGCGAGGGGCTCATGATGTAGCGCCCGTTCACCATCACCGGATAGTTGTAGGTCTTGGCGATGCGGCCATGCCGGGCGATGCTTTCGTAGAGGCTGACCTGCATGACGCCGTATTCGGACAGCGCGTGCAGCGTGCGCGTCTCGGTCTCGCGCGGCTCGAGCATGCGCAGCGGTTCGGGGATCGGCACCTGGAAGACCAGGATCTGCCCGTCCGTCAGGGGCGTCTCCGGCACGCGATGGCGCGTCTGGATGACGGTCGCCTCTTCCGTGTGCGTGGTCGTGGCGACTTCGGCCACCTTGGCGAAGAAGCGGCGGATCGAGACGGCGTTGGTCGTGTCGTCGGCGCCCTGGTCGATCACCTTCAGCGTATCATCGCGGCCGATGATGGCGGCCGTCACCTGGATGCCGCCGGTGCCCCAGCCGTAAGGCAACGGCATCTCGCGGCCGCCGAACGGGACCTGATAGCCGGGCACCGCCACCGCCTTCAGGATGGCGCGGCGGATCATTCGCTTGGTCTGCTCGTCGAGATAGGCGTAGTTGTAGGCGGTAGCCTGGATGTTGGTGTCGGGCATGGATCACTCCGCCGCCTGGCTGAGGGCGACCTGCTCGCGGCGCTTTTCGACCTCGGCGCGCAAGGCCCGCACCACCACCAGCTCGGACTGGAAATCGACGTAGTGCGGCAGCTTGAGATGCTGGATGAAGCCCGACCCCTCGACATTGTCGCTGTGGGCCAGCACGAACTCCTCGTCCTGGGCGGGCGACGTTGCCGCCTCGCCCAGCTCGTCGGCGCGCAGCGCACGATCGACCAGGGCCATCGCCATCGCCTTGCGCTCGGCATGGCCGAACGCCAGGCCGTAGCCCCGCGTGAACTGCGGCGGCACGTCGTGCGAGCCGGCGAACTGGTTGACCATGTCGCATTCGGTCACTTCGATCTCGCCGATCTCGATGGCGAAGCCCAGTTCCTCCGGCACGAAGGACACCGGCACGTGGCCGTAGCGGATCTCGCCGACGAAGGGATGGTTGTTGCCGTAGCCGCGCTGCGTCGAATAGCCGAGCGCCAGCAGGAAGCCCTCATCGCCGCGCGCCAGGTTCTGCAGGCGCAGCGGCCGGTTGGCCGGCAGCACCAATGGTTGACGCGTCAGGTCATGTGCCTCGCCCTCGGCCGAAGCGGGCGGCGGCTCGAGCAGGCCGTCGCGCTGCAGGATGTCGCCGACGCGGGGCAGGCTGTCGGTGGTGTCGGCGGGCGCCGTGGCCGCCGTCGGGCGCTCGCCCGACGCGGCCAGCGCGAAGTCGAGGAGCCGGTGGGTGTAGTCGTAGGTAGGTCCCAGTACCTGGCCGCCCGGCACGTCCTTGAAGGTCGAGGAGATGCGGCGCT
>JAKFVZ010000164.1 GCA_021732965.1 Reyranella sp. | reverse complement strand
TGCATGGGCGCAGACGGCCAGCCTCAGATCCATCTGCAAACCTATCTCGCCCTGATCTACCACGGTCAGGACATACAGGAGGCACTGGAGACGCCACGCTTCCTGTCCGGCCGCTTCGCTATCGGTGAGCCACGGGACACGCTGCACGTTGAAGGACGCATTCCGGCCGAGACCATTGCCGAGCTCGAACGACGCGGCCACATGGTCAATCGCTGGGGCGCCTGGAACGAACTTGCAGGCCACGCCCATGGCATCACCGTGGACCCGGTCAGCGGCCTGCGCGTCGGCGGCTCGGATCCGCGCAGCGATGGCGCCGCGATCGGGTATTAGCTGACAAGGTGGCCATCGCGATCTGACGAAAATCCGTCTCAAATCCTCCGCCAAAGCGGCCAGGTCGCGGCGAGCGCCAGCAGGCCCATCACGCCGGTGATCGCCGTGGCTTCGGGCGCTCCGATGAGATCGGCGAGCCAGCCCAGCCCGACGAAGCCGATCGGGCCGGTGCCGATGCAGACCGAAAGCACACCCAGGATGCGCGAGCGCATTTCCATTGGTGCCGCGAGATAGACGAGCGTGGTCTGCAGGGTGGCGAAGGCGGCCCCGGCAAGGCCGGTCACCAGCAGCGCCACCCCCGCCAGCAGCGGCGTGGGCGCCGCCGCAAAGCCGATCAGCCCGACCAGGTAGACGGCCGTGCCGCCGACATAGGCGCGGGCATGCCAGCCCGGCGTCAGCCACAGCGCCAGCATGAAGCAGCCGGCGAAAGCGCCGACGCCGTCGATGCTGGTGAGCAGGCCGACGCCTTCGGGGCCGAGCAGCAGCCGGTCGGCGCCGATCACCGGGATCATGCTGGTGAAGGGCCAGGCGAAGACATTGTAGATCACGGTGACCGCCATGATCGCGCCGAGGCGGCGGTCGGAAAAGATGAGCGCCACGCCCTCCCATGTGCGGGCGAGCACGGCCCCCGCACCGGGCGAGGAAGGAATGTGGCTCTGCACCATCAAGGTGGCGGCGACGGCCGACGCGTACAGGGCCACGCTCAGCAGGAAGGCGCCTTCGATGCCGACGCCCGCCAGCAGCAGGCCGCCGACAACGGGCCCCACCATGCGGCTCACATTGGCGGCGCCGACATCGAGCGCCATGGCGATGGCCATGCGATCGCGGCCCATGACTTCGCCCATCATCACGCGCCGGAGCGGATTGTCGGTGGCCCAACCGCAGCCGTTGATGAAACTGGCGACGGCGAGGTGCCAGACTTCCAGGGCTCCCCCGAAAGCGATGACGGAGAGCAGGGCCGAGGTGACCGTCATGAGGCCGACGATGCCGGCCAGGGTCAGGCGGCGATCGAACCGTTCGGCGAAGGCCCCGAGGAAGGCGCCGAACAGGCCCATCGGGACCATGCGGAGCATGGTGATCATGGCAACGACCAGGGCGGAGCCGGTCTGCTGATAGACGACGATGCCCATGGCGACCGTTTCCAGCCAGCGCACGGTGGTGACGACGAAGCCGACGTACCACAGGCGCCAGAAATCCATCGGACTGGTCCGCAGCACCTGCCGGAACGAACTCGCCGTGTTCTTGTTGTTGTTCTCTCCCATGCCGGCGCCGACTGTCGCGCACGGCCGCGCCAAAGTCTCCTGTTCCCTACACCGGCCGACTGGCCCCACGACAAACCGCTCGCTGCCGCCAACACCGGCGGGGATCGGAGGCGACTAGCCGGTGCCTTCGACCGCGCGCCGAACTGCGATTGCGAGATCGGCCTTGCGAAAGGGTTTCGTCAGCAGGGTGACACCGGGGTTCAACACGCCCAGCGTGGAGATGGCGTCATCGGAGTAGCCTGACATGAACAGCACACGCATGTCGGGGCACATCCTGGCTGCCTCGGCGGCGAGCGCCTTGCCATTGATCGGCCCCGGCATGATCACATCCGTCAGGAGGAGATCGAAGGCAGGACCGGCCTGGAGTTTGGCGAGCGCGGCCTCCCCATTGCCGGCCTCGGCGACCGCATAGCCGAGACTGGACAACTGCCCGGCCACGATTGCCCGAACCTGATCCTCGTCTTCCACCACCAGAACGCGCTCCGTACCGCGGGGAATATGGAACTCCCGTGTCACGGCCTTCTCCTCCTGCCGATCCGCCCGGGGCAGGTACAGCGTGACGACCGTACCGTGCCCCAGCTCGCTGTATATCGCGACATGCCCTTTCGACTGCTTGACGAAGCCATAGACCATGCTCAGTCCCAGCCCCGTGCCCTTGCCCACTTCCTTGGTCGTAAAGAAGGGTTCGAATGCCCGGGTCAGGACCTCCTGCGTCATGCCCGTTCCGGTGTCGGTGACGGACAGGGCCACATAGTCGCCTGGCCTGGCCTCCGGATTGAGCTCGGCATAGTCCTGATCGAGCGTGACGTTCCTCGTCCTGATGAAGAGGCGTCCACCATCGGGCATGGCGTCCCTGGCGTTTATGCAAAGGTTGATGACGGCAGCCTCGACCTGGCCGCGGTCGGTATTGGTTTCCCAGAGCTCTTCGGCCAGCAGCGAATTTATCTCGATATGCTCGCCGAGGGTCCGCCGCAGCAACGAGCCTGTCGCCACCACAAGGTCATTGAGGTTGATCTTCTCGGGCCGCAACGTCTGCTTGCGGGAGAAAGCCAGCAGCTGCCGCGTCAGCTGCGTCGCCCGCTCCGCGGCGCCGCCTATCCGCTCGATGCTCTGTCTGCTCTCCGGCGAAACGTCCTGTCCGTCGAGGATCGCATCGACGTTCGCCATGATCACCATCAGGATATTATTGAAGTCGTGTGCGACCCCTCCGGTCAGCTTGCCCACGACATCCAGTCGCTGTGAGGCACGCAACTGCTCTTCCGCCGCCGCACGCGCACGTTCGCCCCGCACCCGGTCGCTGACATCGGATATGACCGCCAAAGCCGCAGGCCTGCCATCATACTCGAGCAGCCGAACGGCCATTTCCACATCGATGAACGTGCCGTCTTTTCTCCGGTGACGCACGTTCTTGAAGAGACTGCTGCTGTCGCTCGAATACGCGCGCTGACCGGCCGCCAGAGCCTGCTGATCCTCCGCCGCATAGAAGTCGTTCATCGTCATCGCGAGCATTTCGTCCCGCGACCAACCATACTGCTCCACCGCGGCGTCATTGACCGCGATGAGACGATGAGTATCGCGGTCCTTCACGATGATCGGGTAGGGAGCGGCCTGGAAGAGAGTCCGATAGCTTTCCTCCGAGTGGCGCACCCGATCCTCGAGTTCCCGTTGCTCGGTCACATCTTCCGCGCTGCCGACAATCCGGACTGCTTTTCCCAGATGATTGCGAATGACCGCCGCCCTCGCGATCATCTGGCCATACGACCCGTCAGCGCGTTGCAGCCTGTACTCCGCCGACCATTCGTCGCCGCCGCCCCGCAGCGCTGCGACCAAATCGGCAAGGACTCTTTCGCTGTCCTCCGGATGTATCCGCTCCATCCAGGATTGTGGGCTGGCGGGCTGGTCTTCAGGCTTGAAATACCGGGCCGGGCCGTCTTCATTCTGCCAGATCACATTTGACGCCAGCTCCCAATCCCAGACGATATCCGCACTGAGTTGGGCGACCGTCCTGAAGCGCAGCTCGCTGATGGCGAGCGCGTCCTGAACGGCCTTGCGCTGGGTGATATCCCGCTGGACGGCAACGAAATGGGTGACGCGGCCCGTCTGATCGACGATCGGCGCAATATCGAGTTCCACCCAGTACGTCGATCCGTCCCTGGCATAGTTCACGAGTTCCGCGGTGACCGGCACCCTGGCTTCGAGGGCTGCCCGGATACGGGCGAGATCGCTGCCGGATGTTCCCGAGCCCTGGAAGAGCCTGGGGGATTTGCCGATGACTTCACTCGGGCTGTATCCCGTGAGCTTGGTGATGGCATCATTTGCGTAGACGATGCGAGGCCCGGGTTCGTCGAGCAGATTCGCCTCGGTAATCACAAAGATGTCGTTCGAGCGCGAGACGGCAGCTTCGAGAAGCGCAAGTTGCTCCTGCTGCTCTCTCGAACTTGTGACATCCTGGAGATAGACGGCCAGCCCCTCGCTGGAGGGGTAAGCGCGTACGCTGAACCACTTCGCAAGTCCGGGTGCGTACTCCACGAACGTGCTCACTTCCTGCGTTCTGGCAACCTCGCGCAAATGGCGTTCGAAGCCCGAGCCAACGATATCCGGAAGCATCTCCCACAGCGACCTGGCATAGAGATCCGTGTCGCTTCTTTCGAGGAGTCGCATGGCTTCCTGGTTGACGAAGGTAAAGCGCCAGTTCTCGTCGATCGTAATGAAGCCATCGTTGATATTGTCGAGCGTCTGATAGAGCCGCTCCGCCAACCGCCTGGAACTCTCTCGGGCCTCAAGCAGTTCCGTCATATCCTGGAAGGCACCCCGGATCGACCGGATCGCTCCCTGCAAATCCCGAACGGCCTCGCCAATGACACGCACCCAGACATGCCTGCCGGTCGCGGTTACGATGCGCAGCGTCTCGTCGAAGGACCTTCCTTCCAGCGCACAAAGGTCGAGCGCCACCTCCATCTTCCTGCGGTCCTCGGCAACGAAGTACCGTAGCGCCCCCTCCAGGGAAGGACTGAAGCCCGGAGGCTCGTCGTGGATCTCCGCCGTCACCGACGACCATTGGAGCCGCCCCTTTTCGAGCTCCGAGACCCAGCCACCAAGCCGCGCCGTCCGTCCCGCCACGCGCAGCAAGTTCGTTGCCTCCTCCGCCTCGAGCTGGGCGAGTTTCAGCTCCGTGCAATCCTGACAGGTTCCGACGGCACGAGTGGGCATGCCGTCACCATCCACCATGGCATGCCACCTCTCGACCACGAACTTCAGCCTGCCACCGGGCGTGACGATGCGATGTTCGATGGTGCGAACGTACGTCGAGCCGAGCGACGCCTTGAAGGCATCGTCGACCGCCGCGCGATCATCGGGATGGACCAGTTCGAGGAACAGCTCGTGCGTCGGCGAAAACTCTTTTGGATCGACCTCGAAAATCCGAAAGGTTTCCGCCGACCACTGCACGTCCATCGTCCGGAGGTCCGTTTCCCAGCTTCCGACACGTGCGACGGTCTGCGCCGCTACAAGGCTTTTTCTTTCCCGCTCGAGTTGCTCGGCGAGGCCTTGTCGCTGCGCATCATGCCGCCGCGCCTGGGTCACGTCGGAGTAGGTCATGACCCCGCCACCGTCGGGTAAGGGCTCGTAATGCACGGAAACGATCCGCCCGTCCTGCCGCTCGCGATCGTTCGTGAACGGCTCCCGGCTGTGCATCAGCCGCATCCTCAGCGCGATGGCGGCCTGCTTCTCCTCGGGTGCATACTCACCCCGCTCGGCGAGATAGTGCAGGACGGCATCGAGCGTCATTCCGTGGGCATCGAAGCTCTTGTCCAGCTCGAGGAAATCCCGCAGGCGCTCGTTGTAGACGACAATCTTCATATCCCGATCGAACAGCACGACACCCTGTTCGATATTCTCGAGGATGGATTCCAGGTCGGCAGCATGGCCCGCGGATTCCCGCTCTCGACGCCGAAGTTCGGTAAGGTCGTGACCGACCCCGATATAACCGGTGAAGACACCCTGGTCCGAGAACACGGGCGTGCCACTGATCCATAGCGGCCGCACGATCCCCGCGGCATCCACGAACGTGGTTTCGAAGCGGCGAAACGGCCGACGATGGGCGAGATCGTCGAGGTGGGCGCGCCACCCCGGGCTTTCACAATCCCCTCGCTCCAGCTCCACGCGACTTTTGCCGATGACCGCCGAGGTCGGGATGCCGAAGACGCTCGAGAACTGCTCCGACATGAAGGTGAAGCGCAACCCGGCGTCCATCTCCCACCACCAGTCGGAGGCCACCTGCGCCAGAAGCGAGAACTTGTCGGTCATGAGGCCCCCCGGCCATGGACCATTCTATGCTCTTCGGCGGCACCGGCCAATTCTTCGGATCTGACGCACCGGATCCCGGCTTTCCCTGGCACGAGGCGACCCGCCCTGCGGGTCTATCGCAGCTGGACCAGTTTCCCCGGGATGGTGGGCATCCCGGAGCCCGCGGGCGAGCCGATGCCCAGGGAGATCCAGGCGCTGGGCGCCTCCCGTTCCATGGGACCGGCGCCGGACGAGCGGACCAGACGCTCGACGGCCTGCGCCAGCACCCGCATCGGCAGCGGCTTGTTCAGGAATGCCTTGATGCGAAGCCGCCTTGCCTCGTCTTCCGAGATACCACCCACATCGCCCGACATGGCGATGAACGTCGTATCGGGCCATGCGCCGCCAAGCTGGCGTATGAGGTGAAGGCCATCGATGTCCGGCAGGACGCAATCGACAAGTGCGACGACGGGATTGTAGTTCCGGGCAAGCGCAACCGCGGCCTCACCATTGAGGGCGACATGTGTGGACAGGCCGCGACCGCCCAGCGCTTCTGCAATTGCCGTAGCCAGCTCCGGGAAGTCGTCGACAACGATGACGTCGCAGCCGACACGACCGGTGGGCGACGCAGGTTCCTGATGTTTCACGCAAGTCCCCTCTTGCTTCCCTCTGGTACCATCTGGATCTAGCCGCGCGGGCCGCCGGAAGGAATTCAGATCGCATCCGTATCGGAGCGTTCGCCCCTGTCACAAAGGGCTCGAGCGGTGCGGCATGGATGCTGACGGCCGCGTCAAGGAAGCATTGTCCGTGTAAGCGCCGATCCCGCACGCCGTGGCGTGGGCACGCTGGCCGGCGCTTCCGGAATCCCGGGGCCGCTTGGTGAAACCCCAGCAATCGGCGTCGGGCGCTTCGAGCCAGCGCATCTGGGTCGGTGCGCCGAGATGCATGAAGGCCATGATCGTGCCGTAGGGTGTGCCGCGCGCCACCGCGTTCTGGGCAATCAGCTCGTTGCAGAGCACCGAACGGCTGCGCTCCCGGGAGTCATGGCAGGAGTGCAGGCCCAATCGCCCGCCCACTTCGACGGTGCGATGGATCCCCGACAGGAACAAGATCTGGGCACAGGCCGAAGCGCAGGTGGCACCGTGCGGCACGACGGTGGAGACCTTCTCCCTGTCCATGACCTCGACCATCGCGAAGGCTTCCATGACCGAGCCGCCGGGGCTGTGGAGCGCCACGATCTTGTTCCCGAACGAGTCCCGGTCCGCCGATTGCAGCGCGACGCGGAGCCGACCGGCATCGCCTTCCGCGATCTGTCCATTCGCGAGCACGAAGCGCTTGCCGTCGGCCGACACCGACGTTGAAAAGGTCATGGCTGCGGCAGGCACGATGGCCCAGCCCAGGAGAAAGCCGATGAACAGTGCGGCGGCGCGGAATGGGAAAGTCCGGTCGGTGAAGCGCATGGTGCAAACCCTCCTCCGGTATGTCTACGACGGACGGATAAGCGACGCGCGTGCCGATGCCTCCATTTTGGATGAGCGGAGAAACGGTCGTCCCCTGAAACGACCGGAAACAGGAGGAAAATCGCGCCTCAACGTTTCCAATCTGGAAACGAACCGGAGAAGGTCACGTCCGGGCGAACGCGGCACTCAATGCGCGCATGGATACCGGCTTGTCGACGATGGTGCAGGAAGGCTTGCCAACATGGCCACTAACCCTGTCGACCCGATCGAGATCGTGGGCACCCGACATCAGAACCCATTGGCAGTTCGGCAGTCCGGGAGACGCGGCAACGTAGAAATCCATGCCGTTCCCATCGGGAAGATTCACGTCGCAGACGATGACTTCCGGGGGTGGCGACTCGCGGACCGGCCGCTGGACAAACGCAACGCCGTCGCCGAGTGACCCGCAATCCGTGACCTCATGGCCACGGCGTTGGAGATACTCGCGAATTTCACTCCGAAGATCCGGGTCGTCCTCGATCAGAAGTACACGCACTCTCACCCCGACGCATCGAGCAACATTTTGCTCGTTTTACCCGAGTGCCGAGTGAGGACCCGATGGCGATTGAAGTCAACAATCGCGCGCGCAGACCTGAATATCTACATAGTGTTTCAGGAAAACCCGAACGACAGGGAGAAGAGGGACTTCCTTTGCGGCAGAGGAGGCAGCCCGTTGCGGGTTGTCGTCCGGACAAGCTTTCGCACCGTGCTGCGCAAGGGGCCGAGAGCAACCGGCTTGTTCATGAAGGCGAAGATGCCGACTTTCTCGAGAGTGAGATCCGACAGCCAGTCGATGCGGCCGGACATCACGATGATCGCCGTGCCCGGGCTGAGGCGCCTGATGCGCTCCGCCACCGTCACGCCGTCCATCTCGGGCAGGTTGTAGTCGATCAGCGCGACCTTCGGCCGTAGCAGCGCCACCGTATGGATAGCGAGGGAACCACTCACGGTGGCGTCGACGCGAAGACCGGCCCTGCGAAGATAGCAGGCGAGTTCCTCGGCCTGGGTCGGATCGTCCTCGATGATCAGAACGTCTGTGCCGAATGCGTCGGTATCGGTGTCCTTGTGTGCCATGCCCCCAGACTAGGACCGTCTTGCCCGCCCTTCACCCCGGATCGCCTCCGGATCGGATGGATCTCGCGTCAGGATGCCGGCCGCTGAAGATAGGTATCGAAGAAGCCTTCCACGGCTTCGAGGCCGGCCTGGGTCAGGCGCACGATGGTGCGGCGTTTGTCTCCGATGTCCTCGGTACGCTCGATCAGCCCGTGCGCCTTGAGCTGATCCATGCGTCGCAGCGCCGTCGTCAGGGGGACACCCGATGCCGCTCCCAGGCTGGTGACGGTAACCTCGGCCGCGACCAGATAGCCATCGTACAGGTCGAGCAACATCTCCCAGCAGGGATCCGAAAAGAGCTGGGTCGGAAAATGCTGGCTGCGCATTCTTCGCATCGAGCGCATCTGCTTCAGGGCGGAGCGCTTGCGATCGACCTCGCCTCCCGAGGGCGCTCCAACCGCCGGCGCGGCGCGATCGCGGCCCTGGCGCGCAACGAGGGCGGACTTGACCGCCTTGACGAGGCGGGGTCCGTCCACGGGTTTGGTGAGCAGGTCCCGCGCCCCGAGGCGGATGGCCTCCACGGCATCGTCGAAACCGGCATGGCCACTCACGAAAATCACCTCCGGCCGGTCGCTGACACCCAGCCGGGTCAGTCGTTCGGCGAACTCGAGGCCCGTCAATTCAGGCATGCGGAGGTCCGATACCACCACCCTCGCTCTGCGCCTGTCGGCCAGCAGCTTGAGGGCCTGCCAGCCATCTCCGGCCGAAAGGCAGGTCAGACCGGCCTTGGCGAGAAATTCGACCAGTTCCTCGACGGCATCGGAATCGTCGTCCACGACCAGGACGTCGAAGGTGCGATCCTCGGGAATGGCGGCGCCTGAGTTCGACATGCAGGAAGGACTTTCCTCGCGGCTGCGAATCACTCCAAAGTGGAGACGATCGGAGCGCAGCATACCTCCCAAGCTGCCCGGTCTCGGGTACATTCCGCAAGGGTCTGCACCCGATGGGTGCAGAGATTGTTGTGGGCGCAGGGTTGCCGCTTCTCGGGAAACGCGGGCAATGACGTTATCGATCGCAGGCATTGGAAAGGCCAAGGCGGGGCCGGCGCGCAATCGCGTCCTCGACGTGCTGTCCCGCCCGGTCAGCAAACGGCGGATGACGACCATCTGCGCCGTCCATATCCTGCTCGTGTGGAGCCTTGCACTGCTGGTCGCGGGGCAGAACTACGACCTTTCGGTCGCGGGCTGGAAGACCTCAGCGGAGAATATCTCTCTCACGGTGGCAGCCCACGCGACCCAGACGGCGGGCGCGGCTGATCTGGTCGCCAAGAGCATGGCCGATTGGATCGGCGAAGAACGCATCGACACGCCGGAGCAGTTTCGCCGGATCATGGGTGAAAGGCGCTTCTACGAGGCGATGCGCGACCGCATCGTCGGCCAGCCTCAGATCGGCGTTGCCCTCATCATCGCGGCCAACGGCGACATCGTGAACACGACGCGGGTCTGGCCCCCCACCCCGATCAACGTCGCCGACCTCGAGTGGTTCAGGAAGGCGATGGAGCCGGACGCAACCGTCCTGTCCCTCAGCGCCACGGCCAACGGACGGGCAAGCGGCAAGCCACGCTTCTACGTCTCCCGCAAGGTGGTTTCGGCGACGGGCGAGTTGCTCGGCGTGATCGCCGTCGGCCTCGAATCCGGGTTCTTCGCCGACTTCTACAAGCGCGTCGCGCTCGGTTCCGACAGTTGGCTCGCGCTGTTCCGCAACGATGGCACATTGCTGGCGACAAGCCTTCCCGATCAGCCAGTGGGCGAGCGTCTGGACAAGACGCTCCCCTATCGCATGATCGAGGCCGGGCAATCCGGAAAGGCTGTCCTCACCAAGGGGCCTTTCCCATACTATTCCGGCAGCAGCCCAACCCGCATCGTCGTCGCCTCGAATGTCGAGAACCTTCCCGCCTATGTGACCGTCGTCGTCGGTGAGAGCGCCTTCCTGACACCGTGGCGTGACCGCAACCTGCTGATCTTCATCATTGCCACCATGCTGACGGTGCTCACCGTGGTTGCGGGCGTGGGCATCCTCCGCCTGATCGAACGGTCGGCCGCCGCAGCCCGCGAAGCCTCGCAGCGTCAGGTCCTCGCGGCGATCGTCGACACGCCGCTGGCGCTCACCGCGGTCGTCGACCGGACGGGCAAGATCATTCACGCCAATCCCTCGTTCCGGCGCCTGCTGGGAGCCGGTAGCGACGATGACGTCACCAATGCCCTGTTCAACCCGGCCCTCGAGGGGGTCGAGCCGCTGCTGTCGTTCGCAAAGGGTGATGCCGTCCTGGCCGAGGTCGACATCCAGCTCATGAAGGCCGGCGATCAGCCACGCAGGTTGCGCTTCTCGCTGTCGCGCCAGACCCTGCCCGACAGTGGCGAGAGCATCATCATGGTCGGCCATGACGAGACTCTTCGCCACCAGGCGGAGCGTGCGATCGCCGTCTCCGGAAAGCTGGTGACGCTCGGCGAAATCACCACGGGCATCGCCCACGAACTCAGCCAGCCGCTGAACGTGATCCGCATGGCCGCGCAGAACGCTCAGGCGGAGGCGAATCCGGAGCCGCAGCTCGCACCGGCTGACGGCGAGGACCCCGAACCGCCGATGCCGGTGATGTCCGATGGCGAATTCCGTGCCTTCGCCGTCACCAAGCTCAACCGCATCGTCGCGCAGGTCGACCGGGCGGCGGCGATCATCTCGCGCATGCGCATCTTCAGCCGCTCGACACGCGAGGGCCCGCAGTCCTTCGACCTGCGCGATGCCTGCCACGCCGCCGTCGCTCGCGTCGCGCCGTCCTATCGCAGCGCGGAGATCGTGCTGAAGGAGAATCTCGGAGAAGAGCCTCTCTTCGTAGCCGGACACCCGCCCCTGATGGAACAGGTGCTGATAAGCATCCTCGCCAATGCACGGGACGCACTTGCCGACACGCTGGAGAAGAACAAGACCGTCGAGTTGTCGGCGGGCCATGGCGCCGACGGTCGCGTCTGGGTACGGATCGCGGATAACGGGCCGGGCGTTCCCGATTCCGACCGCGACCGCATCTTCGAACCCTTCTTCACGACGAAACCGGAAGGCCAGGGCGCCGGTCTCGGCCTCGCCGTGTCCTACGGCACCGTCCGCGACGCCGGGGGCACGCTGACGCTGAAACCGGGGCGGCCGGGCGCCACCTTCGAGATCGATCTTCCGGGGAGCACTCCGCCGTGAGCATCGGAGTACTCTTCGTCTCCACCGGCGGCATCTGCCGTGCGCCGATGGCGGCTGGCGTCTTCCGGACCTTCGCGTCCAGGGGACGGATCGAAAGCATGTTCGACGTGGTCGCGGCCGGCACCTTCGACGGCCATGCCGGCGAGCCCCCCTCGTTGCTGGCATTCGAGGTCGCCCAGCGTCGCGGCTACGACGTGCCGGCCGCCCCCGTGAGGCCGCTGCGGCAGGAGGACCTGTCTCGTTACGACCACCTGATCGCCATGGATCGAAGCAATCTCGCCGCCCTGCGCTGGATGGCACCGAGCGGCCGTACGGACGTCCCTCAACTGCTCATGCGACATGCCCCGCAGGCCGCGGCCATCGACATCGTCGACCCATATGGTGGAACGACCGAGGACTACGAGCGTGCTCTCGACCTGATCGAGAAAGGATGCGCCGGACTGATGATGACCATCGTGTCGAAGGCCGCCCCTTCCTTGCCGGCAAAGGGCCAGGAAAATCTGCCGTAGACGCTAGGGACGCTGCGCCGGCCCGGGGCCTTTCGCCGCCGCCTCGGCCGCCTCCATGAGGGCCCGCCTGACGACACGCGCAAGCTCGGCCTTGCGGAATGGCTTCGACAGGAGGATCTGCCCGGGCGGGGGCCGCCCGGTCGCAGCGATCGTGCCCTCCGGATAGCCCGACATGAGCACGACCGGCACCCCGGGGCACAAGCGTCTCGCCTCATCGGCCAGGATGT
>JAKFVZ010000414.1 GCA_021732965.1 Reyranella sp. | reverse complement strand
ATCTCGACGCCAACCTTCGCGAGGAGATGCTCTTCGAGATCCGCCGCCTCCACGACGAGTTCAAGATCACGACCGTCTATGTGACCCACGACCAGTCCGAGGCGATGGTCACTTCCGACCGAATTGTCGTGATGAACAAGGGCAAGATCGAGCAGATCGACGCGCCGCACGTTCTGTACGGCCGGCCCAGGAGCCGTTTCGTGGCGGGCTTCATCGGCCGCACCAACTTCGTCGAAGGGACGGGGCAGGGCAGCGACGTGCGCTTCGACGGTTTCACGGCGGCTGCATCGGCGCTCGAAGGCGCCAGCGGCGGCGGCAAGCTCCTTTACTCGCTGCGGCCGCAGGCGATCGGCCTGTCGACCCAGGTGGGCAGCGGCCCCAATCTGTCGGTCGAAGCGGAGATCGTGGATCGTTCCTACCTCGGTGAGTACTGGGACTATCAGGTCCGTCCGCTGGGTGGCTCGAAGCCGCTGCGCGTGTCGACCGCCCCGACTGCCGTTTTCGAGGTCGGTAGCCGCGTCTGGCTGGAGATCGCGCCGTCCGCCATGGTACGGGTAGAGTAAGCATTCCAACGTTAGAGTGAGAGCATGACCGCAGGACCGTTAGCCCGCTTCAAAGTCCTCGACCTGACGCGCGTGCGCGCCGGTCCGACCGCCGTGCGCTACCTCGCCGACTGGGGCGCCGACTGCATCAAGGTCGAGATGCCGCCCTCCGCCGGCGAGATGGACATGGGCGGTCCGCGGCACGGGCCCGACTTCCAGAATCTGCATCGCAACAAGCGGTCGATCACGCTCAACCTCAAGGAGCCGGACGGCAAGGCCGTCTTCATGAAGCTGGTCGAGCAGGCCGACGTGGTGGTCGAGAACTACCGCGCCGACGTGAAATTCCGCCTCGGCATCGACTATGAGAGCCTGAAGAAGGTGAACCCGAAGGTCATCCTCGGATCGATCTCGGGCTTCGGCCAGGACGGACCCTACGCCGAGCGTGCCGGCTTCGATCAGATCGCCCAGGGGATGGGCGGCCTGATGATGGTGACCGGCAATCCGGGCGAAGGCCCGATGCGCGCCGGCATTGCAGTCGCCGACGTGGGCGCGGGCCTGCACTGCGCCATCGGCATCCTGATCGCGCTGCTGGAGCGCGAGACCTCCGGCCAGGGCCAGTGGGTCTCGTCCTCGCTGTTGCAGGCCATGATCTCGATGTGCGACTTCCAGGCCGCCCGCTGGACGCTGGCCAAGGACGTGCCCGGCCAGGCCGGCAATAACCATCCGACCTCGATCCCGACCGGCGTCTTCAAGACCAGCGACGGCTACATCAACATCGCGGCGTCGGGCGGCCACATTTACAAGCGCTTCTGCGAGGCCGTCGCTTCGCCGGAACTCTACACCGACGAGCGGTTCAGCACCGACAAGGCGCGCGCCAAGAATCGCGATGCGCTGAACGACGAGATCAACAAGCGCGTCGCGAAATACAGCAGCGCCGACCTCGTCGAGAAGCTGAACAAGGCGGGCGTGCCCGCCGGCCCGATCTACAAGATGGACGAGATGTTCGCCGATCCGCAGGTCAAGCACCTGAAGATGGCGCATCCGGTGCACTCGCCGAAGCTGGGCGACATCGAGGTGATCGGCCAGGCGATCAACATGAGCCGCACGCCCTTCGAGATGAAATCGGCGACCCCGGAGCAGGGCGAGCACACCGACGCCGTGCTGAAGGAAGCGGGCTTCGACGCCGCGGCCATCGCCGACTTCCGCAAGCGGGGCGTGATCTGAGCATGATCAGCCCGACGCCGAACATGATTGCCGAGAAGGTGGGACCGGTCGGCCGGCTCGTCTTCAACAAGCCGCAGAA
Organism: Reyranella sp.; assembly: GCA_021732965.1. Taxonomy (GTDB): domain Bacteria; phylum Pseudomonadota; class Alphaproteobacteria; order Reyranellales; family Reyranellaceae; genus Reyranella. Next base: position 10,644 of record JAKFVZ010000414.1, on the reverse strand, counting down.
GCACAATGCCACCTCCACCGACATGTGGGAGGCGATTCCGGTCATTCTCGACGAGTTCGAGCGGGACCCGGAAATCCGCGTCGTGGTAGTGACGGGGGCGGGCGACAAGGCCTTCGTCTCGGGCGCCGACATCTCGGAATTCGAGAAGGCGCGTAACACGCCCGAGCAGGTCGCCTACTACGACAAGATCGGCGAGATGGCGAACAAGCGCCTCAACAGGTGCTCCAAGCCGACAATCGCCCGCATCCGCGGCTACTGCATCGGCGGCGGGCTGGCGGTGTCGCTGCTCTGCGACATCCGAATCGCGTCGGAGAACAGCCGGTTCGGCGTGCCGGCGGCACGGCTCGGGCTGGGCTATCGGGCCAGCGGCCTCAAGATCCTGACCGACCTCGTGGGCCCGTCCCATGCCAAGGAAATCTTCTTCACCGCCCGGCACTTCAACGCGCAGGAAGCCTTCGGCATGGGGCTGGTCACACGAGTCGTGCCCGACGCCGAACTCGACTCCTATGTCGACAACTACTGCAGGATGATCGGCGAGAATGCGCCGCTCACCATGCATGCCGCCAAGCGCACGATCGAGGAACTGACGCGCCTCGACGGCGAGCCGGACTTCGCCCGCCTCAACGGGCTGGTGAAGCAATGCTTCGACTCCGAGGATTACATCGAGGGCCGCACGGCCTTCATGGAGAAGCGTAAACCCGTGTTCAAAGGACGCTAGGGAGACGGCGATGACGGTTCTGACGCAAGATCAGCGCGACGCGTTCTGGCGCGACGGGTATCTCATGGTGGAGGACGCCGTCACCCCGGCCCAGCTCGGGGCCCTGAAGGCGGAGATCGCAGGCTGGGTCGAGCAGAGCCGGGCGCACGCGACGCCATTCGGTCCGCCCACCATCGACGGCCGTCCGCGGTTCGACATGGGTGCCGAGCACAGTGCGGAGAAGCCGGCGCTGCGGCGGATCAACAACCCGTCCGACATTTCCGACGCCTATCGCGAGGTCATGCTCGATGCCCGCATGGTCGACATGGTGGCCGACCTGATCGGGCCGGACGTGAAGTTCCACCACTGCAAGATCAACCTGAAGCTTTCGGGAGCGCGGACCGAGGTCAACTACCATCAGGACTTCGCCTACACGCCCCATACCAACGACGACATCGTGACGGCACTGTTGTTCCTCGACGACGTCGACGAGAGCAACGGCTGCCTCACCGTGGTGCCGGGCTCGCACAAGGGGCCGGTCCTGTCGCTGTTCGAGGGTGATCGCTTCACCGGCGCCGTTGCGGCCGACGAGGAGAAGAAGGCGCTCGGCCAGTCGGTTCCCTGTCTGGGCAAGGCCGGCAGCGTCTGCCTGATGCACACGCGCCTGCTGCACGGCTCGGCCGCCAACGGCGCCGACAAGTCGCGCGGTCTCTACATCTGCGTCTATTCGGCCGCCGACGCGATGCCGATCGCCCGCAACCCGATGCCCAGTCCGAACGAGGGTCGCATCGTGCGCGGCAAGGAGGCCCGCTTCGCCCGCCTCAAGGAAGGGCTGGTCGAACTGCCGAAGCAACCCAAGACCGCGTCGTTCTTCACCGTGCTGGGCCAGGATTCCAAGCAGGCGGCCGAGTGAGCGATCCGCTGCCGGCGATCACGGAGGCGCAAGCCACCGGCGAGATCGCCGATCTCTTTGCGGACATCAGGGCCACCGTCGGCGTGCGTGTGGTCAATCTGGTCTGGCGTCATCTCGCGACCATGGAAGGGGCATTGCCCTGGGCCTGGGCGGCCGTGAAGCCGCTCTATCTCCATGGTCTGCCCGATGCGGCGATGGCGACCTTTCGCCAGACCATGGACATTCCGCGGCTGGCCTCGCTGGCCGGTGAGGAACCCGCCAGCGTCGATGCCGTGCTGGCGAGCTACGACCATTCCAACACGATCAACCTGTTCGCACTTGGAGCCCTGCGCGCCTGGCTGAACGGCGAGGTGGCGCGTGAGGGCAGGATCGAGCCGGGCCCGCGCAAGCCGGCGCCCGACCTGCAACTGCCCAAGCTCGCCTCCGAGGACGACGTTGAGCCCGAGACCTGGGCGCTGGTCCTGCGCCTCAACAAATTCGGCGACGAGCCCCAGCCGCTGATCCTGGCCAGCATGTACCGCCACCTGGCGCACGCGCCGTCGTTCCTGCAACGCGTCGAGGCGGCGCTTGCGCCGGTCGCGGCGGACGGCTCGCTGCGCCGGGCCATCCTGGACAACCGGAAAACCGCCGCCACCCTCGCCAGCACGCTGGCACGCTCGATTTCCGCCGAGCGCCCGGCACAGGCCGACGCAATCGAAAACGCCGTCGGCCTCTTCGTCGATCACGCCATCGGCAAGATGGTCACGATCTGCCGCGCGATCCGCGTGGCGCGAGGCACGGCGCTCTAACAGTCGTCCTGAGCGCAAGCGAAGGACCTTGCGGATCGAACGGCGTACTCCTTGGCGAACGTGAGATCCTTCGCTTCGCTCAGGATGACAAGAATTACTCCGCCGCCTTGCGCACACCCTGGTTGCGCGCGAGCCATTCGCTCATCGCCTGTTCCATCGTCATGAACACCGCGCCGCCTTCCATCAGGCGCTGGATGAGGCGTTCGAGCATCATCATGCGATGGCCGCGGCCGATGACGTGCGGGTGGAAGGTGTAGGTGAGGATGCCGAAGTCGGGCTGGACGCGGGTCATGTAGGTGAAGTCGTCGACGAAATTGTCGAGGACGTTCGTGGCGTTCATCAGGCCTTGCTGCACCGAGCCATTGGGCAGGCGCATGTATTCGAAGTGCGGGAAATCGTCGAGCGACCAGCTGATCGGCATCTCCAGCAGGGGCGTCTCGCGGCCGCGCACGAACGGCTTCAGCAACTCGGCGACGTCGCCCTGGCGGGCGAAGTAGCAATCGTAGTCATGGCCCATCATCGAGCTGTCGTATTGGATGCCGTGCTTCAGCAGCAGTTCGATGGAGTGGGGCGAGAGGTCCCAGGCGGGTGAGCGGTACCCGCGGGCGGCGTGGCCGCTGATGCGCTTGATCGATTCGTTGCCGCGGACGATCTCCTCCTCTTCCTCCTCGCGGGAGAGAGTGACCGGTAGGCGGTGGGTCCAGCCGTGATGGGCCAGCTCGTGGCCCGCCTCGACGTAGGGCATCACGGCTTGTGGCGAGCTGTCGATCGTGTGGCCGGGCGTGAAGAACGTGCCCTTGATGCCGTAGCGCTCCATCAGGGCGACCAGGCGGGGGATCACCACCACGTCGTACTCGCCCCGCGAGATTGCTGTCGGGGACGTCATACCGCGGGCGATGAAGCCCGAGAGATGGTCGTGGTCGAAGGTGAGGCAGACGATGTGGCGCGGCATGGCGCTGGCTCCCGCAGATGTTTCACGGAGCTTAGGCCGGTTTGTCGTGCGCGCCCATCGTCCGGTGCTATCCTGCGCCCTCATGCGCTTCGCTTTCCTGCTCGCGCCCTTGCTTTTCCTGTCCGGGTTGACGGCCCAGGCGCAGACCTATCTTGCGCAGCAGTGCGTGCTGTTCGGCGACGCACAGTACCGGCGGCTCGACGGTGCGATCGAGAAGATCGCGGCACTGGAGTTCCCGCCGCCGACCATCGAGAAGATCGACATGAAGGTGGGACCGCAATCGGTCGCCTCGGCGCTCACGTTGCGCGGCCGGCTCACCTATCGGAATCGCGGCCCGCTCGAGACGCAGTTCGTCTGCCTGCTGGATGCGGCCGACAAGCCGCTGTTCTTCTATGCGCTGCCGGTGCCGGCGACACGCGCCGCGCCGACCCCGTTCGGACGGGGGCCGAGTGGTACGCCTCCGCCGGTCGCGACGACGGCGTTGGCGCAGAGACCGGCGCAGAGGCCACCCGAGGCGGCCCGCCAGCCGTTGCCGGCCACGGCTATCCGCCTGCGCGGCCTTGTCCGCGAGGTCGGCGGCAAGCTGCAGTTCTCGCCCTGCGACGGCGCTCCGATGGCACTGGAGGACCGGACGCCCGGGCAGGAACTGGGCAAGGCCCTGCGGGCACTGACGGCAAGCCAGGAAGGGCGGCCGATGTTCGTCGAATTCTACGGCGCCCGCGAAGCGGGGCCGGGAGGTGGCATTGGCGCGCTCGAAGTGCGCCGGGCGGCGGTCGAGACGGCGGGCTGTCGGGAACGCTTCGACCAGCGCGAATGGATCGCCTCGGGCAGCGAGCCGTCCTGGCGCCTGGAGGTCACCGGGCGGGACATGATGTTGAACGTGCTGGGTAGCCCGGCGCCCCAGCGCAATGCCCATGGTGGCCTGTCGAGGCCGGGCGACGGCAGCGTCGGCTATACGGCGATGGACGATCCGGGTTTCGCCGCCACCTTCGAGGAGCGGCGCTGCGTCGATCCCCTGTCGGGCTCGCTCTTCGCCTACTCGGTGGAGGTGCGCAGCGAAGGGCGGTCCTACGTCGGCTGCGCCGCCCACAATCCCGCCATGCCAGCCCCCTAAGGAGGACGCCGATGGATGACGCCGAACGCCTGCGCGAGATGGTCCATGCGGCCCAACGGATCGTGGCCTTTACCGGCGCGGGGATCTCGACCGAGTCGGGAATCCCGGACTTCCGCTCGCCCGGGGGAATCTGGACCCGCTACAAGCCGATCTACTTCGACGACTTCATGGCTTCCGACGAGATGCGGCGCGAGTCCTGGCACCGCAAGTTCGCCACCGACGAGACCATGCTGAAGGCCGAGCCCAATGCCGGTCATCGCGCGCTGGCCAAGCTGGTCGAGCAGGGGCGGATGAGCGCCATCATCACCCAGAACGTCGACGGGCTGCACCAGCGCTCGGGCGTACCGGACTCGAAGGTCATCGAACTGCACGGCAACACGACTTACGCAACCTGTCTGGATTGCGGTCACCGGCACGAGCTGGCGCCGATCCGCCGCGCCTTCCTCGAGAAGGGAGAGGTGCCGGTCTGCGAGAAGTGTGACGGGATCGTGAAGACGGCGACGATTTCCTTCGGTCAGGCGATGCCGGAAGTGCCGATGCTGCGTGCCCAGGAGGAAACCCTGGCCTGCGATCTGTTCATCGTGCTGGGCAGCTCGCTGGTGGTCTATCCCGCGGCTGGCTTTCCCCAGATGGCCCGGCGCAACGGCGCGAAGTTCGTGATCGTGAACCGCGAGCCCACGGACCAGGACGCCGATGCCGACCTGGTCATTCACAAGGAGATCGGGCCGACGTTGAGCCGGGCGATCGGCGTCAATTGAGCCGAGAGCGTTGCGGCCCCGCGCGGGACACGATTTAATCGATCAAGAGCAAGGAGAATCCGATGCGGATCAATCGCAGGACTGCGCTGTTGGGGGGGCTGGGCGCCGCCGCCCTCGGCGCGATGCCTGCCGGAGCGCAGGACATCACCTTCTTCCGCATCGGTACCGGCGCCACCGCCGGTACCTATTTCCCGATCGGCGGCCTGATCGCCAACGCCATTTCGAACCCGCCGGGCTCCCGTGCCTGTGCCGATGGAGGCTCCTGCGGTGTGCCGGGTCTCGTCGCCACCTCGGTCGCCTCGAACGGCTCGGTCGCCAACGCCACTGCCATTGCCGCCGGCACGATGCAGTCCGGCTTCGTGCAATCGGACGTGGCCTACTGGGCCTATACCGGCACCGGCATTTACGAGGGACGTCCCAAGGCGGACGGGCTGAGGGCGATCGCAAGCCTCTATCCGGAAAGCTTCCAGCTGGTCGCCCGCAAGGGCTCCGGCATCAAGTCGGTGATGGACCTGAAGGGCAAGCGTCTGTCGCTCGACGAGCCGGGGTCGGGGACCCTGGTCGATGCGCGGCTGATCCTGGCCGCTTACGGGCTCACCGAGAAAGACATGAAGGCGGAGTACCTGAAGACCCAGCAGGCGGCCGACAAGCTCAAGGACGGCACCCTCGACGCCTTTTTCAGCGTGAGTGGCTGGCCCAACGGTGCAATCTCGGAATTGGCTGTCACGACCGGCATCGACCTCGTGCCGATTGCCGGGCCGGAGGCGGACGGACTGGTGAAGAAATTCAGCTTCTTCGCGACGGACGCGATACCCGACGACGCCTACAAGAACACGCCCGGCGTGAAGACGGTGAGCGTGAATGCCCTCTGGGTGACGTCGATCAAGCAGTCCGAGGCTCTGATCTATGCCATCACGGCGGCACTGTGGAACGCCAACACCCGCAAGCTCCTCGACTCGGGCCATGCCAAGGGCAAGGTCATCCGCCTGGAAGACTCGCTACGGGGCCTGGGTATTCCGCTGCACCCGGGGGCGGAGAAATTCTACAAGGAAAAGGGCATCATCAAGTAAGGCCCGACCGGGGAGATCGAAATGCGTTTGAAGGGCAAGACCTGCGTCGTCACGGCCGCGGGGCAGGGGATCGGTGCGGCCACGGCACGGACTTTCGCACGCGAAGGCGCCAGGGTCTGGGCGACCGACGTCGATGCCGGGAAGCTCGAAGCGCTGAAGGGCGTGGAAGGGATCGTCACGCGCAAGCTCGATGTGCTCGACAAGGCCGCTATCGGCCAGCTCGCGGCGGAGACCGGGGCGGTCGACGTCCTGTTCAACTGTGCGGGCTTCGTCCATCACGGCACGGTGCTGGATGCGACCGACGAGCAGTGGCAGTTCGCCTTCAACCTCAACGTCCGCAGCATGTTCTGGACGATCCAGGCTTTCCTGCCGGGGATGGTGGCGAAGGGCTCCGGCTCGATCGTCAACATGTCGTCGGCGGCTTCCTCGGTAAAGGGCGCCGCGCTGCGCTTCATCTACGGCACGACCAAGGCCGCGGTCGTCGGTCTCACCAAGTCGGTGGCCGTCGACTATGTCGCCAAGGGCGTCCGCTGCAACGCGATCTGTCCCGGCACCGTCCAGACGCCGTCGCTCGACGAGCGCATTTCGGCCCTGGGTGGCGGTGCCGATGCGAAGCAGTTCTTCCTGCAGCGCCAGCCCACCGGTCGTTTCGGCGCGGCCGAGGAGATCGCCGCCTTGGCGACCTATCTCGCCAGCGACGAATCGGCCTTCACGACCGGCACGGTGAACGTGATCGACGGCGGCTGGAGCGTCTGACCATGGACATGGCGGCCATCGCCGCGCTGGCGCCGGTCATCCCGGTGCTCACGGTCGAGAGCCGCGAGATCGCCGTACCGCTTGCCCGCGCGCTGGTGAAGGGAGGCCTGCCGGTCATCGAGGTCACTCTCCGAACGGAAGCGGCGCTTTCCGCCGTGGCGGCGATCGCTGAAGAGGTTCCCGAGGCTGTCGTGGGCGCAGGGACCGTGCTCAATCCCATCCAGTTGGACCGTGTGCAACGCGCTGGTGCCCGCTTCGCCGTAAGCCCCGGTTGTACGCCCGATCTGGCCGCGGCGGCACGGTCGTCGGGCCTGCCGTTCCTGCCGGGGGTGCAGACTGTCTCGGAGGCGATGACGCTGGCGGAGCAGGGTTTTAGCTTCCTCAAGTTCTTTCCCGCGGACGCGGCCGGCGCTTTGACCTGGCTCAAGGCGGTCGGTGCGCCGCTCGCGGATCTTCGCTTCTGCCCGACCGGCGGGATCACGCCGGAGACGGCGCCGGCCTATCTGGCGCTGCCGAATGTGGCCTGCGTGGGCGGCTCTTGGGTCGCGCCCCGTGGCGTCGTGGCAACAGGTGACTGGCAAAGCGTCGAACGGCTGGCCGCCACGGCGTCGACGCTGAAACGCCGCTAGCGGAATGTCGGGAAAGGTGCTTCAAGACAGCACCAAGGAGTAGCGGCTACCGATGAATAGGCTGTCGTTTGCAGCGTTGGCGCTTTCGCTCGTGGTGGGCGGGACAGCGCGAGCCGATTCCGTAATCATTCTCAATTCCGAGGAAGCGTCCTACAGCATCCTGAGCCGCAGCACGCGGACCGAGGTTGTGCGTCTTCCGGTCGGCCGGGAACCGCATCACCTGATCCTGTCGCCGGACGGCAAGGAAGTGCTGATCGGCTCGACGGCGACCAACGAGCTGCTGAGCCTCGACATCAAGACCGGCGAGCGCAAGCGTGTCGTCAAGGACATCCTCGATCCCTACCATCTGGGCTTCAGCCCGGACGGCAAGTGGTTCGTCACGGCGGCCTACCGGCTCGACCATGTCGACATCTATCACGCGGATGGCTTCAAGCTCGCCGGCCGCATCTTCATCGACGGCCTGCCGAGCCACATGGCCTTCGACGCCGAGTCCAAGACCGTCTTCGTGACCCTGCAGCAGAGCGGGCGCCTGGCCGCCTTCGATCTGGCGACGCAGGCGCTCAAGTGGAACGTGCCGGTGGGCAATGCGCCGGCCGGCGTCGTCATGCTCCCGGACGACAAGCGCCTGCTGGTGGCGCTCACGGGCGAGGACAACATCGTCGTCGTCGACGCGAAGGACGGCGCGGTCAAGAGCAGCCTGCAGACCGGCAAGGGGGCTCACAATTTCTGGCCGAAGGGCGACGGTCGGCACTACTTTCTCAGCAATCGAGTCGAGGGCACTGTTTCCCTGATCGAGACCAAGGACGAGCCGAAGGTCGTGGGCACCGTCAGGATTCCGGGCGGCCCGGACTGCATGGACATCACGCCTGACGGCAAAGAGCTCTGGGTCACCCAGCGCTTCCTGCGCCGCGTAGCGATCGTCGACATTGAGACCCTCAAGCTTGTCGCCAGCATTCCCGTGGGCAAGTCGCCGCACGGCGTCTTCATGCTGAAATCCACGGCGACCGTCGCGGGCGCGCCGGTCCGCGCGGCGTCGACGGCGGGCGAACGCAGGTAGGCGCCCCGTGCGCGACCTGATCGACCTCTGGGTCAACGTCCAGGCCTGGCTGTTCGAAACCCTCGTCAGCCAGGTCCTTTTTCATTTCGGCCTCATGGCCTGGTACGAGCCGGGCTACAGCGCCGTCGAGTTCGTCATGCTGGGCCTCGTCCAGATCGCCGTGATCGCGATCGGCATGCGCTTCTTCGAGCGCCGCTGGCCGCTCGAGAAGTCGGGCGAGGACGACAGGCTCATCATGGTCGACCGCGTCTACACGGTGCTGAACAAGCTTGGCATCGTCCCGCTCGCCATCTTCATCCTGACCTACCCGGTGGTGCAGGAGATCGAACTGACGGTGCGGACGTGGGGCTACATGCCGCCGCGCCTGGAGCGCCTGCTGCCCTGGATCGGGGACAACGACCTGCTCTCGTTCCTCGTCTATTTCGTGCTCTACGACTTCGCGGCCTACTGGCTTCACCGGGGACAGCACGCCTTCGGATGGTGGTGGGCGCTGCACAGCCTGCACCACAGCCAGCGGCGCATGACGGTATGGACCGACGACCGAAACCACGTGTTCGACGACCTGATCGTCACGCTGGCACTGGTGCTGTTCTCGCAGTTCGTGGGCGTTCAGCCGGGCGAATACGTCGTGATCCTGATGGTCGGCCGCCTGATCGAGAGCTGGTCGCACGCCAATGTCGACATGTCGTTCGGCTGGCTGGGCGAGCGGCTGCTGGTCGGGCCGCGCTTCCACCGGTTGCATCACGCCCTGTCGACGCCGACCGAGCGGCACATCCAGGACCACAATTTCGCGCCGGTCTTCCCGATCTGGGACATCCTGTTCGGCACGGCAATTTACGACGAGAAGCACCGCCCGACCGGTGTCGACGATGCCACCGCCGACCGCGACAATGGTCGCGGCTGGATCGCCCAGCAGGTGACGGTGTTCGGCCGGTTCGTGCGGGCGCTGGTACCGAAGCTCAGCCGGCGCGCGTCAGCGCGTTGAGCACGTCGGCCTTGCGCGGCATGGGCGTGACCGCGCCGTAGCCGGTGGTCGAAAGCGCCGCCGCGACATTGGCATAGCGCGCTGCGGTCTCGGGATCGTCGCCGGCCAGCAGGCGGGTCAGGAAGGCGCCGTCGAACGTGTCGCCCGCCCCCGTGGCGTCAACCGCCTCGACCTTGTACGGCGGGATGCGGACCTGGCGCTGGCGCGTGGCGATCAGCGAGCCTTCCGAGCCCATCTTCAACGCCACCAGCGGCGCGCCGAGACCGAGATAGTAGGCGGCGATCGCCTCGGGCTCCTGCAATCCGGTGAGCTGCTGGGAATCGTCGAGACTGGGGAGAGCAATGTCGCAACGCGCGATGGTGGCGTCGATCACCTTCCGCGCGACGTCGAGGTCCCAGAGGCGGAGCCGCAGGTTGGTGTCGTAGGACACCTTCACGCCGGACGTCTTGGCAACGGTGATGGCGGCATCGCAGGTCGCGCGGGCACTGTCGCTGATCGCCTGCCCGATGGCGGACAGGTGAAACACTCTGGCGCCGGCGATGTAGTCGGCGGCGAGTGTGTCCGGCGTCATCAGCGAAGCCGCCGAATTCTTGCGCAGATAGTCGAACTTGTGGCCGGCCGCGCTGTGCGTGACGAAGCTGACGCCGGTAGGCGCCGTCGGGTGGCGCGTGACCCTCAAAGCATCCACGCCCTCGCTCCTCCAGAGGTCGAGAAACGCGTCGCCCATCCAGTCCTGGCCGACGCCGGTCAGGTAGCCGGTCGACGCGCCCTGACGCGCCGCCGCGATCGCCACGTTCTGGGAGTCTCCACCGAAGCCCTGCAGCCAGGTGCGGCCGTCGCCTTCCTTCGGGCGGTTGAATTCGATCAGGGGTTCGCCGAGGCAGACGATGTCGGGGGAGGGGACCATCGCCGAGATTTATCACGC
>JAKFVZ010000050.1 GCA_021732965.1 Reyranella sp. | reverse complement strand
AGACAGTGAAATTGTAGGTGAGTCCCGCGGTCACCGAGAATTCGAAACCGGTCGGGGCGAGAAAGGTGTAGCCGAGACCCCAGTCGATCGCCCAGTGACCGAGGCCGACGCCGGCAAGCCGGTTTGGATCGTACGATCCAGTCGGTACGCTGCCCATGACGTAGACCATGGCATTGTGGTCGCCGAGCTGCCATTTCAGCGAACCCATGGGATAGAGATCGCTGATGCCCGATGCGCTGTCGCTCGAGGAAGAGGACAGCGAGCGACCGCCGGGGCCTGCCAGGACTCCCCATACGGAGGCGCCCGATTGCCCGGCCGAGAAGGTCACACCGAGTGCCATCTGGCCGTTCAGGACAGGCGTCGCGAACGTATAGGACGGGGTGAGGTAGACATACTGCTCGTTCACGGAAAGGCCGGCGAGCAATCCGCCACCGCGCGAGAAGTTCGTTCCTGCCAGTGCGCTCGCGTTCCGCGTGTAGATGATCGACTCGACGGAAAAGCCGGGGTCTCCCGGAACGGCGGCGAAGCTCGCGAACTGGCCGGGCAGCCAGACGCTGGCGCCTCCTTCATCGGCCAAGGCCCAGCCGGGATGGAGCACGGCCACCAGAATCGGAACGATCCGTCGCATGCCGCAGGATAGCCCTTTGCAATGCTCACTCTTTGACAACGATCAAGTCCCGCGCCGGGCCGGTGGGTTATCGGTGCGGAATGGAAGGCATTCTGCTCCTGGCGGAGATTGCCATTCGGCCGGCAGTGATCCTGTTCATGGCGGGCAACCTCCTGGCGATCGGCCTGGAGACGGATGGCCGGGCAGCGCTCGCACCGCTGCGGGATCTGCGCTTCCTCCTGATCGTCATGGTCGTCGACTGGCTGTTCGCGCCGGCGCTTGCGTTTGCGATCGTGCGTGTCGTGCCGATGGCCGAGCCCTATGCGGTCGGCCTGCTGCTGGTTTCCCTGGCGCCGGCGGCGCCTTTCCTGCCGATGATGGTCCGGCGCGCCGGGGGAGACCTCTCCTATACCGCGGCATTCATGCTCGTCGCGGCGCTCGGTACCGTCCTGATGATGCCACTCGGCGTCCCCGTCGTCGTGCCGGGGCTCTCCGTCGAAGCCTGGACGGTCGCGCGTCCCCTGCTGGTTCTGCTCGTTCTTCCAATGGGAGCCGGCATGGCCCTGCGCGCCCTCCACCGGCCGATCGCACAGAAACTGCTCGCCGTCGTCCGGCCGATTGCCGGTGCGGCGACGGTCGTCCTGCTGCTGGCGATCGCCATTCGCCACGCCCAGGGCTTCTTCGGCGCGATCGGCAGCTTTGCCATTGCCGGGCAGCTTCTCTATGCGATCGGTCTCATTGCCGGCGGGTATCTGCTTGCGATCGGCCTGCCGCCTGCACGGCGCAGCGTCGTATGCCTCGGCGCCTGCACGCGCAATCTCGGCGCCGCCCTCGCGCCGCTGCTCGTGGCGGATCCCGATCCCCGAACCACGGTCATGGTTGCGCTCGGTGTCCCGCTGACCCTCGCGGCAACCTGGCTCGCTTCAAGCTGGCTGGGTAAGGTCCCGGCCGAAGTCTCGTCGAAGGTACCGTCATGAGCTGGCTTTTCCGCTACCGCCTGGGCGAGTTCGCGAGATCTTCGTTCTGGCTGTTCCCCTCGCTCGCGCTGCTGGTCGCGTGGCTGGCAGGAAAGCTCGTCCTGGGGCTCGTTCCCGATCCGAGCTGGCCACGTTTCGACGATGGCGATGTCGAGGGCATGCGCGTCTCCATGGCTGCCTTCGCCTCCTCGATGCTGACATTCATGGTCTACGCGGTTTCGGCGCTGCTGCTGGCCGTCCAGCTCGCCAGCGGCCAGATCACGCCGCGCATCATCAGGATGACCTTCAGCCGCTGGGAGATGAAGGTTGCGGCCAGCATCTTCGTCTTCGCCTTTGGCATCACCATGGTGGCCCTGGCCAACACGACCGAACAGATGCGTCACGGCGTGCTGATCCTTCTCGCCATCGCCGGGAACATCCTGGCCATCGCTGTCTTCTTCTGGTTCGTCGAGGAGGTCGGGCTCGGCCTGCGGCCGGTCACGGTGCTGCAGAATGTGTTCGCGGACGGCAAGGATGCCATGGACAGCGTCTATCAGGGGGCTTTCGATCCTGCGCGGGCGGAAAGCCAGGGGATGGCGCAGGAACTTGTGGGGCGCCCCGGCCGCATCGTCGAACGGATCGGTCCGTCGGGGACCTTTCTGGCCTTTGGCGGGCGTGAGCTCATGGCCCTCGCGACGAAGGCCGGCTGCACGATCGAGATCATCCCCCAGATAGGAGATTTCGTTTCGACCGGAGACCCGTTGGCCCGCCTCTATCCCGCCGATGCGCGTTTGAGCGAGGAAGCACTCAATGCGCTGGTCGCCTTCGGCCCGGAGCGCACGATGCATCAGGATCCGATGTTCGCTTTCCGCATCATGGTCGACGTGGCGGCTCGCGCCCTTTCACCCGCGGTCAACGACCCGACGACGGCCGTGCTGGCCATCGATCAGATCCACCGGCTGCTGCGCTACGCCGGACAGAAGAATCTCGACAATGCGAGGGTTCACGATGCCGGCAACACGCTGAGACTCGTTTTCCCGACGCCCGACTGGGACAACATCGTCAGCCTGGCCGTCACCGAAGTTCGGCAATACGGCGCGTCCAGCACCCAGGTCGTTCGCCGTCTGCGAGCCATGCTCGAGCATCTTGTCGAACGGTTGCCGCCATCGCGCGCACCGTCGCTGCGGAGCGAGCTCGCCCTGCTGGAGCAAACCGTTGAGCGCTCCTTCCCGGAAGCCGAAGATCGCCGGCGCGCGAACAAGGGCGATCTGCAAGGCCTTGGAGGATCCTCCGGCAGGTCGGACGGTTAGGTCGGCGAACATTGGCACAGATCAAGCTGCACCCGCACGGCGTCGCTACGATCGGGTTTCCGCGATCGCGATATGCGCATGAGACGAGCCAATCCCGGAGCAACCCGGTTTTCGGCCAATAGCCGAAGCAGGCTCATCCGCAAGATGGACCGCCTCGAGGTCTGACTGACGAACATGGGCAGAGCGACCTGGCGAATTGGCTTCGTCGGCATCCCGCTCGCCCTCGCTACCCTGCGGTACGGTCAGGATCTCGTGGCGGACCTCTTCGACGAAGCGCTGCGAGATCCGGAGAGACGCCCTTCGATCCGCGCCATGGTTCGCTGACGGCATAAAGGTGAACGGAGTGCGCGGCCTCCATCGGCGATTGATCCACCTCAAGGCTTGATCCGGAGGCGCGCGTATCGTCGGGCAAGCTGGAGGAGACGCATGGACGCAACCGCACATGGTCACATGATCGCATCCGTGCCGTACAAGGCGGCTGACGAGCGTCGCGCCGAAGGAAAGGCGCTGCGGGAGACCGTTCCGCGCGCTTCGCAGCGTGAATGGAAGCCTCGCAAGGACAGGCCGGACCCCATCGACATACTGAACGAGTCGAATCAGGGCCGGCTTCCAGACCTCGTGCCGATCCGCTTCGGGCGGATGATGCAGTCGCCCTTTGCGTTCTACCGTGGTTCGGCGGCGGTGATGGCGGCGGACCTGTCGACGACTCCGGCGAGCGGTATCCGCGTGCAGGCCTGCGGCGATGCGCATCTATCGAACTTCGGCGGCTTTGCGACGCCGGAACGGCGTGTGATCTTCGACATCAACGACTTTGACGAAACGCTGCCTGCGCCGTGGGAGTGGGATCTGAAGCGGCTGGTGGCCAGCGTCGTGCTGGCGGGGCGTCATATCCGCCTATCCGAAACCGATTCGGCCCGTGCCGTAACCGCCACCGTACGATCCTATCGCGAGCGCATGGCGGACTATTCCGGAATGCGTGCTCTCGACATCTGGTACGACGCCATAGACATCGACCGGTTCATCGGGGAAATGGAGACCGAAGAGGCACGCGAGCGCGTCGAGCAGCGTCTCAGGAAAGTGCGGGAAAAGAACACGCCGGAGTTCCTGTTCCCGAAGTTCGCCGAGCGGTCGGGGAGCCTGCCGCGCATAATCGACGACCTGCCGTTGATCTTCCATCCGACAGAGGAGCAAGCGCCCGGGATCCATTCCGACTACAGGGAGGGATGGGTGCAGTACCGCGATTCACTCGGCGAGCATGTGCGCGCCCTGTTCGACCGCTTCCACTTCTGCGATCTGGCGATCAAGGTTGTGGGCGTCGGCAGTGTCGGCACCATGTGCCTGATCGCGCTGCTCGTCGCGTCGGAAGAGGATCCGCTCTTCCTGCAGATCAAGGAGGCCAAGGCCTCGGTTCTCGAGCCCTATGCAGGTGCCAGTGCCCACGCCAACCACGGCCAGCGGGTGGTGGCCGGGCAGAGGCTGATGCAGTCTGCGAGCGACCTGTTTCTGGGATGGGGTACCGGCTTGAGCAAGCGGCATTTCTACGTGCGCCAGCTTCGCGACATGAAGACCAGTGCCATCATCGAGGATTTCGATGCCACCGATCTGCGCGCCTATAGCCGTGTCTGCGGCTGGGCATTGGCGCGCGCCCATGCCCGCTCCGGCGATCCTGCCAAGATTGCGGGATACCTGGGCTCGAGCAAGGTTTTCGACGACGCGATGTGTGACTTTGCCGTGGCGTATGCGGACCAGGCGCAGCGCGACCACCGCGCCTTCGTCAGGGCAGTGCGCCAGGGCAGGGTCAAAGCCGTCGTCGAGACGAGCTGAGCGTCCCATGACAATCGACCTGCTGGCTTCGACCGCCGGCCATATCGTGGAACTGATCGGCGTCCTCGTCCTGTTGGCGGGTGCGTTCCTGGCCATCGGCGCCTGCCTGATCCGCATTCGCCGGGGGGCCAGCCCGGAGGACGCCTATCACGGTCTGCGCGCCGACCTCGGGCGGGCGATTCTGCTCGGCCTGGAATTTCTCGTCATCGCCGACATCATCGGAACCGTGGCCATAGAGCCCACCCTTTACAATCTCGGTGTCCTGGCGGTGATCATCGCCATCCGCACCCTGCTTGGCTTCGCGCTGGAGCTCGAGGTCAGCGGGCGTTGGCCCTGGCAAAAAGGCAGGCAGTGACCATGCTCCCGCGCGGCTCGCTGGTCGTGCTGGCCGCGGCGGCACTGTGCGGCTGCAGCAGCATCGGGCCGGGCACCGTGCCCCGCGACCGCGCCGACTATGCCGCCGCGATCGGGGATTCCTGGAAGCAGCAGACGCTGCTCAACATCGTGCGGTTGCGTTACGGCGACTATCCGATGTTCATGGAAATCGGCCAGGTCATCGCGGGCTACCAGTTCCAGACAACTGGCGGAGCAGGGTTCGGAATTGCCAACTACACCAGCGCCGCGACGGGCGTGGTGCCGCCCGCTGTTGGCGGTACGGCGGCCGTCGGTGCGACTTTCATCGACCGGCCGACCATAATCTACGCCCCACTCACCGGGACGGACTTCGTCCGCAAGCTGATGGAGCCGATGCCGCCAAGCGCGGTGCTGTTCCTGCTGCAGGCGGGATACAATGCGACCGTCGTGATGCCGCTCACCGTGGAGTCCATCAACGGCATCGTCAACGAATCGCGGCGGCCGGGGATGTCCCGGCCAGCGGATCCACGATTCCTGCGGCTCACGCAGCTCCTGTACGAGCTGCAGCAGGCCAACGCACTGCAGATCCGGATCAACCGCAAGAAAGATGGCGAGAGCACCCTGATCGGCTTCCCTCCGGCTGGGGGCGGCCCGGCCAATGTGGCTTCGCAGATTGCCGAAGTCCGCAGCATTCTCCGCCTTTCACGCCCTGCCGGGGATTACTCGGTGCGTTACGGCGGCTATTCCGGCAAGTCGGACGAAATCGCGCTGGTGACGCGTTCGATGCTCCAGGTGATGCTCGAACTCGGAATCCTGACGCAGGTGCCCGAAGCCGACGTCTCGAGCGGGCGCGCCATGCCCGGGGCCACCATGGCGCACGTCTCGGAGGGCACGACTCCGCTGCTCATCAACATCCTGAGCGGGCCGTCGGCGCCGTCCGATTCCTACGTGGCCGTACCCTACAAGGAGCGCTGGTTCTGGATCGCCGAGACCGACATCCGGTCGAAGCTGATCTTCGGGAGCGTGATGCTGCTCTTCTCGATATCGGATGTCGGCGTGCGGTCGGCGCCGCCGGTCGTCACCGTGCCAGCCAACTAGACGGCTGGCACGCGGTCGGTAAGCTCTACGGCTGCTCCCGCGCGGTATCGGTGCCGCGTTCGGCCTCGTCGAAGGCGGTCTTGATCATCCACCAGCAGAACAGGACGCCGAACAGGCTGAGCGAGAGGCCGAAGGCCAGGATGCCGAAGTCGCGTGCGGCGCCCGCCATCAGCAGGCCGGCGAGGCCGAGCAGGCCGGCGAAGATTCCCATGATCCAGTGAGACATGTCGTTTCTCCTCTAAGTGTCGTCATCGTCGAACAGGATGCGGCCGGCGGCCCCGTCGGGGTCGTCGTACTGGCCGTTGCGGAGCGCCCACAGGAAGGCGGCGAGCGCGATGAGCCCCAGAAGCAGGGCGACCGGCACGAGGACCAGCAGGCTGTCCATCAGCGCGGTCCCTTTGCCGGGTGTCCCGCGCCGAGGCGCAGCGCGTTGCCGATCACCAGCAGCGAGGAAGACGACATCGCCACCGCGGCGACGAGCGGCGTGACCTCGCCCAGGATGGCAAGCGGCACGGCGCTGAGATTGTAGAGCAGCGCCAGCGCAAGGTTCTGGCGCACCAGGCGGTCGGCGCGCCGTGCGACCTCAAGCGTCTCGATCGCCGGCGCCAGCGCCTCGCCCTGGAAGACGGCATCGGCGGCATTCTGGGTGGCCTCGGCGGCGCTGGTCGGCGACAGCGAGGCATGCGCGGCGGCGAGCGCCGGCGCATCGTTCAGCCCGTCGCCGATCATCATCACGTTGCGTCCCTCGGCGGCGAGCGTGGCGAGGCGCGCGACCTTTGCCGCGGGCGTGGCCTCGGCCTGCCAGCTCGCGATGCCGGCGGCGCGCGCGGCCTCGGCGACGACGGCCGGCCGGTCGCCGGACAGGAGTTCGACCTGCAGGCCGCGCGCCTGAAGCGCTGCGACGGTGGCGGCCGCGTCGGGCCGCAGCCGGTCGGCGAAGGCGAATCTTTGCGGCGTGTCTCCGTCGCGCACGAACCAAAGTTCGGAGCGTCCGTCGTCGACCGGCGTGGCGACGCCGCAGAAGGCGGCCGAGCCCAGCCGGCTGTCGTGCGTGGCGAGTCCCTGGCCGGCATGTTCGACGACGCCGTCGGCCGGCGGCACCTCAGGCAGGGCGCGGGCCAGCGCCCGGGCCAGCGGATGACGCGACGCGGCCGCCAGCGACGCCGCGCGACGGCGAACGTCCGGATCGGTCGGCATCTCGACGGGTTCGGGCCGGCCCAGCGTCAGCGTACCGGTCTTGTCGAGCACGACATGGTCGATCTGCGCCAGCCGCTCCAGCGCCGTCGGCGAGAGCAGCAGCACGCCCGACCGCAGCAGCCGCGTGCTGGCCACGACCTGCACGACCGGCACCGCCAGCGCGAGGGCGCAGGGGCAGGTGATGATCAGCACGGCGGTGGCGACCAGCAGCGCGCGGTCCCAGGAGAGGCCGCCGAGGAGGAACCAGCCGAGGAAGGTGAGCAGCGCGGTGGCGTGCACGACCGGCGCATAGGCGCGCGCCACGCGGTCGGCGAGGGCGACGAAGCGCGAGCGGCCGCGCTCGGCCGCCTCGACCAGCCGCACGATTTCCGCGAGCAGCGTGTGTTCGCCGGAGGCTGTGACGCGCACGCGCAGGGCGGCGCCGAGATTGACCATGCCGGCGAAGACCCGCGCTCCGGGCGCCACCGCCTGCGGCAGGCTCTCGCCGGTGACCAGCGAGGCATCGAGCGTAGAGGCGCCTTCGCTCACCAGCCCGTCGGCACCCAGCCGCTCGCCGGCGGCGACCAGCAGCACGTCGCCCGGCACCAGCGCATCGACGCGCCGCGAGGCGGTGCCGCCATACGGCAGCACGACCGTTGCGGTGCGCGTGGCGAGCGCCATCAGCGCGCGCACCGCATGCCGCGCCCGGCCGCGCGCGCGGCGGTCGAGATAGCGGCCGATCAGCAGGAAGAAGAGCAGCGTGATCGCCGAATCGAAATAGGCATGCTGCTTGCCCGCCCAGGCTTCGTGCAGGCTGACGAGGCAGGCCAGCGTGATGCCGATCGAGATCGGCACGTCCATGTTGGTGCGGCCGGCGCGCAGGGCGGCGAAGGCCGAGCGGAAGAAGGGCTGGCCGGCATAGGCGACGGCGGGCAGGGCAATGGCGGCGGACAGAAAGTGGAAGAGCGTGCGCGTCGCCTCGCCCATCGAACCGTCATGGCCCGACCAGACGGCGACGGACAGCAACATGACGTTGGCCGCGGCGAAGCCGGCGACGGCCAGCGCGCGCAGGAGATCGCGTGCCTCGCGGTCGTCCTCCGCCGTGACGGCGAGCGCGTCGTAGGGCGCGAGACGGAAGCCCAGCGCCGCGACGAGGCCGGCATGGGCGTTCGCGTCGGCCGTCGGGCCGGTCCAGGCGAGCGACAGGCGTCGCGTCGACAGATGCACCCGCGCCTTCGTGACGGCCGGGTTGCGGGCGAGCAGGCTCTCGATCAGCCAGACGCAGGCGGCGCAGTCGAGTCCGTCCACCAGCAGTTCGAGCGTGCACTGGTCCTTGCCGGCTTCGCGCGCATGGGTCGCGAAGTCGGCCTCCAGCGGCTCGGGCCGTCGTGCGCGCCGCTCCTCGAGGCGGGCGTAGAAGCCCTCCAGGCCTGCCGCGCCGATGATGGCGTGCGCGCTCGCGCAGCCGCTGCAGCAGAATGCGTCGTCGCCCCGCCCGCGCACCGGCGCGCCGCAATGCGCGCAGGCCTGCGCGGTGCGGCTCGAGAGCGGTGCGGCGAAGAGGGCGGCGTCGGTCACTTGAGGAACATGCGTTGCGTCTGGGCGAAGCGCTCGCCGTCGCGCTCGACCACGATGTCGACGTCCCAGTTGCCGCGTGCCGGCAGCGTGACGTGGCCTTCGTGCCGGCCGGCGTCGACCGCGGCCATCGCGACGCCGAGCGGCGGGCGCTTCTCGGCCGGCCGCACCAGCTCGACCATCACGCGGGCGCCCACCAGCGGTGCGCCGGAGCGATCGGACAAGGTCAGTTCGAGGCGATCGCTCTGCGGATGCCAGAGGCTGGCAACGCGCCAGCCCAGCGTGTCGCGGGCCTGCTGGGCGGCGACGACGTCGTTGTAGTGCAGTCCGCGGTCGCGCGGCTTGGGCGTGTAGAGGCCGGAGAAGGATCCGACCGCGAACCAGATCATGGTGCCGTTGACCGCGAATACGATCGCGAAGCCCAGCACGAAGAGCCAGGGGATGTGGCGATCCCGGCCGACGGTCGTGGTGGCGGTTGTCATGGCGTCTCTCCTCTGCGGGCAGGCCCGACGAACACCGCATCGTGCGAGGCGCGGGCCTGGCCTCCGGCATCGCGTATGTCGAGGGTGATGGACTTTGCGCCGGCCGGCGCCGCCGCGGCAGGCACCGTCACGAAGACGCGGAAGGTGCCGACCGTGTCGGGATGCACCACGAGGTCGGTGGCGCCGCCCTCGTTCCCCGCGGCCACGATCCCCAGCGTCGCCTGGGGCAGCCCGGAAAGGGCCAGCCGGTAACGGGTTTCCTGGCGTTGCTTGTTCAGGATCTTCACCGTGTAGGCGTTGCGGATCTCGCCGTTGGAGAGGCGCACGAAGTTCGGGCTGCGGTCGCGCTGGACCGTCAGCTCTGCATTCGTGCGCAAGGCGAAGGCCGTCAGGAAGACTGCCGCCACGACGAGGAGCAGGGCCGCGTAGAGCACCGTGCGCGGCCTGACGGGACGCCAGCGCGCCTCCGCGCTGCCCTTGCTCTCTTCCATGGCCTGCTGGTTGGCCAGCGTGTCCCAGCGGATGAGGCCGCGCGGGCGGCCGACCTTGTCCATGGTCTGCGTGCAGGCGTCGACGCAGAGCGAGCAGCCGATGCATTCGATCTGCTGGCCGTCGCGGATGTCGATGCCGGTGGGACAGACGGCGACGCACAGGTTGCAGTCGACGCAGTCGCCGCGGCCCTCCCAGCCGTCGCCCGCCTTGTGCTTGCCGCGCTTCTCGCCGCGCCACTTCTGATAGGTGACGATCAGGCTCTGCTCGTCGAGCATCGCCGCCTGGAAGCGCGGCCACGGGCACATGTAGGTGCAGACCTGCTCGCGGGCCCATCCCGCCAGGACATAGGTGGTCGCGGTGAACAGCCCGACGAAGGCATAGACTTCCGCCGACGCCTCGCCGCGGAAGATCTTCATGAGGGTAGTCGGCGCGTCGACATAGTAGAAGACCCAGGCGCCGCCGGTTGCCGCCGCGATGACGAGCCACGCCGCATGCTTCAGCGTCTTGCGCGCCGCCTTCGCAACGGACATCGGCTGGCGGTCCATCCGCATGCGTTCGTTGCGGTCGCCCTCGATCAGCCGCTCGACCCACATGAAGAGATCGGTCCAGACGGTCTGCGGACAGGTGAAGCCGCACCACACGCGCCCGAACAGCGAGGTGGCGAGGAACAGGCCGAAGGCGGCGAGGATCAGCAGGCCGGTGACGAAATAGACTTCCTGCGGCCAGATCACCGTGTCGAAGAACCAGCCGCGCCTTCCGTCGAGATCGATCAGGATGGCCTGGCTGGGCGCATCCGGGCCGCGATCCCAGCGGATCCACGGCACGAGATAATAGATGCCCAGCAGCAGGACGAGCACGGCCCACTTGATGCGCCGCCACTGTCCGGCGACGGCGCGCGGATAGACCTTGATGCGCGTGACGTAGAGCGGCAACGCTTCCTTCTGCTTGCGCAGGGAAACCGCTTCGTCGTCGTGGACGCGATTGTCCATGGTACGCCTGCCCGCATCGCGCCTAGCGGCCGCCGCCCAGCGCGTGGACGTAGATGGCCAGCATCTTCATGGTCGCCTCGTCGAGGCGGCCGCTCCACGCCGGCATGCTGCCGTTGCGCGCGTAGAAGATGGACCGGTAGACCGAATCGCGGTCGCCGCCATAGAGCCACAGCCCGTCGGCGAGATTGGGGGCGCCCAGCTCCTGGTTGCCCTTGCCCTCGGCGCCATGACAGGCGACGCACTGCTCCTGGTAGATTTTCGCGCCTTCCGGCGTGGCCTTCGCCTTGCCCGACAGGCTGAGGACATAGTCGGTGACGGCCGCGACCTGCGCGCCCGTGAGCATCCCATCGGCGCCGAAGCGCGGCATCATCGACTGGCGTGACTTGTCGTCGGCGTTGCGGATGCCGTGCCGGATGGTGGTGTAGATCTGGTCGAGGCTGCCGCCCCAGATCCAGTCGTCGTCGACCAGGTTGGGGAAGCCCGGGCTGCCGGCGCCGCCCGCGCCGTGGCACTGCATGCAGTTGGTCTGGAAGGCCGAGCGGCCGCCGGCCATCGCGAAGTTGAGCAGCTCCGGCTCCTTGGCGATCTGGGCGAGCGGCGTTGTGCGGATGCGGTCGACATAGACCGCGCGCGACTTGGCCTGGGCCTCGAGCGCCTGGGTCAGCTCGACCCGGCTCGAATAGCCCAGCGAGCCCTCGAGATGGCCGTTCAGCCACGGCCAGGACGGGTAGAGGAAGCAGTAGACGGCCGCGAAGACGATGGTGGCGTAGAAGGTATAGACCCACCAGGTCGGCAGCGGCGTGTTCAGCTCCTTGACGCCATCCCATTCGTGTCCGGTCGTGTCGCGGCCCGACAGTGTGTCCTTCTCGATCTTGGTCGGCATGACGGGTCCTTCAGCGATCGTCGTCTTTGAGGGGAATCTGCGCATCCTTCTCGAAGCGCTTCTTGTTGCGCGGCCGCCAGGCCCAGAAGGCGATGCCGGCGAAGACGATCAGCGCCCATACGGTCCACAGCGAGCCCAGGAACTCGCCCAGCGATTGCAGATTCATGATCGCCTCCTACTGCCGCAGCCGCTCGGGCGGCAGGTCGCCGAAGTGGACCAGCGTGCCGAGCATCTGCAGGTACGACACCAGCGCATCCATCTCGGTGATGGCCGTGGTGTTGCCGTTGAACTTGCCGACGACGACGCGCGGATAGCGCTTCTCGAGGGCCGTGGGATCGAGGTCGGGATTGACCTGGGCCTCGAGGTCGGCCTTCGCGTTGGCGATCATGGCGTCGGTGTAGGGCGTGCCGACCGCGCGCAGCGTCTTCAGGTGCTGGGCGATGTCGCCGTAGTCGAGCGGCTTGTCGGCCAGGAACCCGTAGGCCGGCATGATGCTCTCCGGCACCACGGCGCGCGGCGAGACGAGATGCGCCACATGCCAGTCATTGGAGTAGCGGCCGCCGACGCGCGCCAGGTCCGGGCCGGTGCGCTTGGAGCCCCACTGGAACGGCTTGTCGTACATGCTCTCGGCGGCGAGGCTGTAATGGCCGTAGCGCTCGACCTCGTCCTTGAAGGGACGGATCTGCTGGCTGTGGCAGAGGTAGCAGCCCTCGCGGATGTAGATGTTGCGCCCGAGCAGCTCGAGCGGCGTGTAGGGCCGCACGCCATCGACACGCTCGATCGTCGTCTCGATGGTGAACAGCGGGATGATCTGGACCAGGCCGCCGATCGAAACCGTGATCAGCGTCAGGACGAGCATCAGAATGGCGTTCTTCTCGATCCATTCGTGACGGATGAACAT
>JAKFVZ010000053.1 GCA_021732965.1 Reyranella sp. | reverse complement strand
GGGCGATGGGCCGGCTTTTCACTGCACGCGAACCGCCGCGGGCAGAGTCCGGCGCTCAGTTCTTGTTGGGCACCAGGATGATGGCGCGGCCTTCGCTGTTCATGCGGCCCGCCCACTCGGCGGCCTGAGCACCACTGCCGTAGAAGACGTCGCCCCGGGCCGGACCCTTGATGGCGGCGCCGGTGTCCTGGGCGATCATCAGGCGGCGATAGGGTTCTGTGGCGCCGGGCTTGCGGTAAACCGGACGGCGCGTGTCGATCCATACCGGTGTACCGTAAGGCGTGATCGTCGGATCGATGGCCATGCTGCGCTGCGCGGTGAGCGGCACTCCTTCGGCCCCGATGGGCGCCGAGGTCTTGGTATCCCGGAAGAAGATGTAGCGCTCGTTCTTGCGCATCACGTCGCGCGCCTGCTGCGGATTGCGCTTCAGCCAGTCGCGGATGGCGGGCCAGGTCGCCTCCTCTTTCTTCATTACGCCCATCTCGACCAGTACGGCGCCGATTGCCGTGTAGGGCCGATTGTTGGAGCCGTCGAAGCCCAGAGTCATGGTGCCGCCCTCGGCGAGCTGCACGCGGCCGCTGCCCTGGACCTGAACCTCGAACAGACCGACGGGATCCTGAACGTAGGCGATCTCGAGGCCCTTGCCCTTCAGCGCGCCGGCTTCGATCTCGCTGCGCGTATAGTAGGGCTTGTCGGTGAGATCCGGCGGCTTGCGATAGACCGGCACGGTGAAGAGGCGGGAGGGAACCTTGCTGCCGCGCAGATCCGGTTCGAAATATCCGGTGAACTTGCCCGGCGCCTGGACGATCAGCGGGCGGAAATTCGTCTCGAAGAATGCGCGCGAGCCGCGGGCATCGCCGGGCTTCACCGCCGCTGCGGCCTCGCAGATTCGCGCCCATTCACCGGGCGTAATGGTCTTCTCGCCGCCATCGGTCGCGATCCGGACGTCGGGCCCGGCCGTCAGCCTGGGGCACGACCGGCGAAAGGTGGCGAGTGCCTCGGCGTGGCGATCCCCTGCCCAACCGGCGATCTCGTTGTAGGAAGTCGGCTCCATCGCGATGCGCTGTTGCGGCGCAGAGCCCGGTGTCGAAGCGCAGGCAGACAGGAAACCGGCGACCAACAGGGTCAGGCCACCGGCGAGCAGGCTCCCTCGCATTCTCGGAAACGCCTCCCTCAACCTTCGCTTTCGGTCTTGATGAGCTGCCAGTTGGGATCACCCGAAGTCGTGTCGCGGCGGAACGTCCAGAGGTCGACGACCTTCTGGACCTCGTTGGGATTGCCATCGACGATCTGGCCGTCGGCATTGCGCACGACGTTGATCTGCTCGCTGACGAACCGGACGGTGACGACGGCGTTCGGGCCCTGCATTTCCGCCGCGGCGACGTCGGAGGCCTCGAAGCCGATCAGCGTCGTCTCCGCCGTCTCGTTGCGCTCGATCCTCCCGCGAATGGCGGCTTCGAAGCTGGAATAGGTGGCGCTGTCGAGCAAGGGCTTCAGCGAGGCCGTGTCGCCGCGGGCGAAGGCCTCGACGATGGCCGTGAAGGCGGCGCGCGCGCCGCCGGTGAAACCGATCGGCTCGAAGCCGGGATCGGCTGCGCGAATGGCGGCGACGCCGGCCGTCGCTGTCGGCATCACGGTGGCCCGGATACCGCCGGGTCCGCTGGTCGGCGAGGATTGGCGCGGCGCGGGCGGGTTGGCTGTCGGCAGCGGCACGACATTGTCGTTGCCCTGCGACGCATCGCCGACGCGCGGCGTGGCCGGCGGCGGTGCGGGCGGCGTGAACGGATCGCGGGCCGGCGGCTGTTCGTTGCCGGTGCGTTTGCCCAGAACCGATCGCAACCGCAGGATCAGGAAGACCGCGACCAAACCGATCAGGATGATGTCGTAGTTGTTACCCACGATGGCGCTCCGAAGGCTCGCTATCCCACGCGCTCGACTGTCTCAAATTACATAGGCTGCGAATGGGGAAAGGGCAAGGCAACGACCTGACCGCTTTCGAGGCAGGTTCATCCGGCGAGGACCACAATATCGACGGATTCCCCAACACCGACAACCTGCCGGCCGGGCCGGTGCTCAGGGGGAATGGCAGGGCGATATCCCTGGCGTTAGGCGAGAGCGTAGGTGACGCCGTCCGTGATGGCACGGGTCCGCTCGACCTTGTTGTGCTTTTCGAGCTTGGCGGCGAGGTTCACGGCATCGCCGATGACCGTAAATTCGAGGCGTTCGCCATCGCCCACGGCCCCGAAAACCACTCGTCCCGAAGAGGCGGCGAGGCCGATGTCCAGCGGCGGCAATCCGGCGGCCCGCCGCTCGGCGGCCCAGGCGGTCGCGGCCTCCATCACCGCCTCGGCAGCCCTGAGGGCGTCCGCTGCAGCGGTCGGCGAAGGCGTCACGGCGCCGAACGACGCCAGGATGCCGTCCCCCAGAAACTTGTCGATGCTGCCGCCGGCGGCCGCGATCAACGGGCAGGTGCGGCGCTGATAGTCCTGCAGGACTTTCATCACCTCGGCGGGCGCGAGTTCGGTCGACAGGCGCGTGAAGCCCCGCAGGTCGACGGTCAGGATGGCGACGTCGCGCAATTCGCCCTCGCCGGCCCGGATCGACATCTCCGCCCCGCGAATGCGCGCCGCGACGCCGGGGTCGAAGAAGCGCGACAGATCGTGCGCCGCTGCGCCCTCGCTCACGGCCTGAACCAGCAGGTGGCGGGCCCGCGAAATCGCAAGGGCCAGCACCAGGGTCGTGAGCAGGATGGCGATGATCTTGTCGACCTCGGCGTGGATCAGCAGCGCGTTGGAGGTCATGTACTCAACGAAGTCGTCGGTCGGATTGGCCGGTCCGCCGCGCCCGCCGATGGCGTAGACGATCAGGCCGATCCATCCTGCGATCGCCGTCAGGCCGGTGAACAGCACGAAGCGCGCCTCGAAGCGCAGCGCCCGGAGGGCGATGAACAGGAACACGTAAAGCAGCGTCGGCACCTTCAGATAGAAGACGGCCGGTTGCGCATACTTGTAGTGGAACGAATAGATCAGCCCCATCAGCAGGAAGATGTCGGCCACCACCGACAGGTAGAGCATCCAGGGCCGCAGCAGGCGCGCATAGGCGAGGCCAAGGCGAACGACGCAGAAGGCGCCGTAGATCGCCAGGACCTCGAATTCGAACGAATAGTCTTCCTGCACCACGCCGCCCGGCATGGTGCTGGTCTCGTAGACCGTGGTGACCAGCACGACGATGACCAGTTGCACCCAGCCGATCAGGATCTCGCTCTGCTCCTGTTGCCGGGCGATCGCCTCGCGCACGCGGTCCGGCAGCTGCGCCATCTCGCCGCCGCCGAACAGCCAGTCGCGGAAGCGGGAAAGCATCAGCGCTTTTCCAGCCAGAGGCTGGCGGGCATTGCATCCGGCGGTCGCGGCAGGCGCGCGATCACCGAGGCGGCCAGCCGGTCGGCCATGCGCCGCTCCGCCCAGACGCTGGAGAAAAGCGGCTTGAAGGCCCCGCCGGTCAGCAGCGGCACCACGCCCTGCTGCTCGTTGTAGGCGCGCCAGCCCCAGATCGCGGGATAGTCAAATGGCAGGAAGATGTCGTGGATGTGGACCAGCGCGCCCAACGGCAGACCCGGCAGGACCCGGTTCAGCAGGATGTCGACGTCGCTGCCCGGCATCAGGATGTGGCTGGAATCGATGAACAGGACGTCGTCCTTGATCAGCCCGTCGAAGACCTTGGCCGGCGCCGCCTGAAGGGTCGACGACTTCACCCGGACGCCCGGCAGGTCGGCGATATCGGCCCGCGGCGCGGGATCGATCGCCAGGATTTCGCCGACACCGCCCACGGCCCTGGACAGCACGCGCGTCGAATGGCCGGACCCGACCTCGATGATGTGGCGCGGCTTGCGCTCGCGGACCAGTGCATAGGCGACCGCGGCATCGAGAGAGGGAAACCACGATTGTTCGAACAGTGCCTTGCAGGTTTCCAGCGTCTGGGCGTGCGCATCGACGGCATCGAGCACGGCGCTGAACTGGTCCGAGTGCTCCTCGAACAGGCGCTCGATCGCGGGATAGGGCGGCTGCGCGCCGGGCGGCGGCAGCAACGGCGCGTAGCGGTGCGGGATGAACCAGCCGCGCGGCTTCAGCCCGAGAACGGTCGGCAATCCCAGCGCAAACCGCCTCCAGCGGCCGCGCAGGCTGGGCGTGGCACTCATCGGCACATGCTCATGGCGTCAGGGTCAGGCCTTCGTGGGCGACGAGCACGCGCGGCAGACCGCCCGGCGCAAAACCCGGCCGCACGGCAGCCGCCGCGCGCGCCACGTTGTCCATGAAGGCGTCGTCATGGCTGGGATCGTGATGGAAGATCGCGAGCGTGCCGACGCCGGCCGCGTCGGCGATGCGAACACCCTCCTGCCAGGTCGAGTGCCCCCAGCCGCGATAGCGCTGGTACTCCTCATCGGTGTAGCTCGAATCGTAGATCATCACGTCGGCGCCGCGACACAGTTCGACGATGCCGTGGTCGATCCTGCCTTCCCGATGTTCCGTGTCGGTGATGTAGCAGATCGACTTGCCGAGATGGTCGATGCGATAGCCGGTGGCGCCGTTGGGATGGTTGAGCGGCGTCGTGTGCAGCGCGACGGCGCCGCACGACAGCGTGTCGCCGGCCCGGAACTCCCTGAATTCGACCCGTGCCTGGAAGATGTCGAGCGAGACCGGATAGAGCGGCGCCTGCATCAGGTGTCCGACCACCTTCTTCAGCGTGTAGGGCGCCTCCAGATGACCGGCCCACATGCGGACCGAGCTGCGCTGGTCGAAGAGCGGCGCAAAGAACGTGAGACCCGAGATGTGATCGAGATGCGTGTGGGTGAAGTAGATGTCGATGTCGAGCGGCGCCTGGCGCGCGAGTTCGACGCCCAGCGTGCGAATACCCGTCCCGGCGTCGAAGATCATGCGCCGGCCCCCGGCGGTGATCTCCAGACACGAGGTATTGCCGCCATAGCGCGCGTATTCCGCGCCGGGACATGAGATGGATCCCCGCACGCCCCAGAACCGGACTTTAAGACCGTCGACCAACGAACCCTTCCCGGTAAGTGTGGCGCCAGAGTCCACAGGGAGGCGGGTGCCGTCAACCGAGGCGCGAGGCAATAAGATCTGGCCGCATTCTTGCGTGGCGATCCGAGCGGCTGTTTTTCACGTATTCTTGCAGTCGGCGGTCGAATCCGGCGTCCCGACTGCGTTGCCTACCGGCCGGTTCGGAGCAATACTTTGCCTATGGACACCATCAATCCCGCTGCTGCCCCGGCGCTCGTCGCGCCGCCCCTGCGTTGCGCCAAGTTCGCCATCGGCCAGGTGGTGAAGCACCGCATCTATCCCTTTCGGGGTGTGATCTTCGACGTCGACCCGGTGTTCGCGAACACCGAGGAGTGGCTGTCGTCGATCCCCGAGGAAGTCCGGCCGCGCCGGGACCAGCCCTTCTACCACCTGCTCGCCGAGAACGCGCAGACCACCTACGTGGCCTACGTCTCGGAGCAGAACCTGCTGGCCGACGATACCGGCAAGCCGGTGTCGCACCCGCAGGTGCCGCAGTTCTTCAAGGAGCTGAAGCGCGGCCACTACGTCTCGCGCGAGCGCGCGCTGCACTAGGCGATAGCTGTCGTCCTGAGCGAAGCGAAGGACCTAGCTGAGCGACCAGCGTACTCCGGTGCTGACGTGAGATCCTTCGCTGCGCTCAGGATGACAAAAATGGGTCGTACTGGCTGCGATCACCTCAGCGCCTCGGCCACCTGATCCACGGTGGCGGTCCAGCCGACGATCGCGCCTTGCGCGCGGATCATGTCGATCGCCGCCTTCTTGAATTCCGGGAAATAGCTCTCGGTCGCGTCCTCGGCCAGCAGGCACTCGAAGCCGCGGTCGTTGGCTTCGCGCATCGTGGTCTGCACGCAGACTTCCGTCGTGACGCCCGCGAACACGAGATGCGTGATTTTTCTCTCGGCCAGAATGTCGCCGAGCGGCGTCGCGTAGAAGGCGCCCTTGCCGGGCTTGTCGAGCACGATCTCGCCGGGCCTGGCCGCCAGCTCCGGCACGATGTCGGCGCCCGGTTCGCCGGCGATCAGGATGCGGCCCATCGTGCCCGGATCGCCGATCCGCATCGACGGCTTGCCGCGCAGTCGCTTGGCCGGCGGGCAATCCGACAAGTCGGGCCTGTGGCATTCGCGCGTATGGATGATCGGCAGGCCGGCGGCGCGGAACGACTCGATCAGCCGCCCGACGGTCGGCACGATCGCCGACAGCAGGCTCACATCGTTGCCCAGGGTCGCGCCGAACCCGCCCGGCTCGATGAAGTCGCGCTGCATGTCGATCACGATCAGCGCGAGATGCGCGGGATCGAAGGTGAAGTCGAACGGCTGGGCGGCGATGGTTTTCATCAATGTCCCGCCATGGCGCGGCCGATCGCGCCGACATCGGCGCTGGCGGCGTCGGTTTCGAGCGCAAGCTTGCCGTCGAACATGACGACGATGCGGTCGGAGAGCTGCAGGATCTCGTCGAGATCCTCGCTGACCAGCAGTACGGCGGCGCCGCGATTGCGCGCCTGGAAGATGCGGGCGCGGATCTCGGCGACGGCGGCGAAGTCGAGGCCGAAGCAGGGATTGGCCACGATCAGCAAATCGCCTTCGCTCGACAGTTCGCGCGCCAGCACGGCGCGCTGCACGTTGCCACCGGACAGACCGCGGATGGCGGCGTCCGGTCCCGGCGTCTTCACCTTGTAGGCTTCGATCAGCTTGCGCGCGGTCTCGCGCATCGGACCGCGCTTGAGCCAGACACCGGTCGACGAGGAAGGCGGCTGGTCGAAGGAGCGCAGCGCGATGTTCTCGGCCACCGACATGTCGGCCACGCAGGCGTTGCGCAGCGGCTCCTCGGGCAGGCAGGCGATCCTGTGGCGGACCATCTCGGGGCGCGTGGCGGTGTAGACCTCGCCATGCACCAGCATCCTGCCCGCCTCGGCGTCGCGCTGGCCGGCCAGGGCTTCCACCAGCTCGCGCTGGCCGTTGCCCGACACGCCCGCGATGCCGACGATCTCGCCGGCCCGGATGTCGAGCTTCAGGTCCTCGACGGCGAGCTGGCCGACATTGTCGGCGACCGAGAGTCCTTCCAGCTTCAGCACCGCCTTGCCCGGCGCCCGCGCCTCGCGTTCGACCACGGTGCGCGTCTCGCGCCGGCCGACCATCATCTCGGCCATCATGTCGTTGTCGAGTTCGCTGGTCGGCCTGGTGCCGATGAGCTGGCCGCGGCGCAGCACCGTGACGGCATCGCAATAGGTGTTCACCTCACGGAACTTGTGCGTGATGGTGACGATGGTGATCTTGCCGTCGTTCGTCAGCTTCTTCAGCGTGGTCAGCACCTCGTCGGCCTCGTCCGGCGTCAGCACCGAGGTCGGTTCGTCGAGGATCAGCAGGTTTCGCTTGAGGTAGAGCTGGCGAAGGATCTCGCCCTTCTGCTTCTGGCCGGCCGCGAGATCGGCGACGGGTGTGTCGATCGGCACGGTGAACGGCGTCGTCTCGAAGAACGACTTGAGCGCCCGCCGCTCCGCCGCCCAGTCAATCACGGCCGGCAGGTCGCCGCGCGACAGCACGAAGTTCTCCAGCACCGTCATGTTCGGCACCAGGGTGAAGTGCTGATAGACCATGCCGAGTCCCAGCTCGTGCGCCTGGCGCGGATGGGCGATTTCGACCTCGTGGTCGTTCAGCAGGATCTGGCCCTGGTCGGCGGCGTAGTAGCCCATCGCGCACTTCACCAGCGTGCTCTTGCCCGCGCCGTTCTCGCCCAGCAGCGCATGGAAGGCGCCGGCCTTGATCTTCACCGTAACGTCGTCGAGCGCGGCCATCGCGCCGAAGCGCTTGGTGAAGCCGATCAGCTCGAGGGACGGCGCCGCCGTCACGCGATTGCCTTCAGGACTGCAGCCGAACTGGCGACGGCGCCGAACACGCCACCCTGCATCTCGACCATCTTCAGGGCGGCGGCGTGGTTGCCGGGATCGGTGGCGCCGGTGCAGTCCTCCAGGATCAGGCATTCGAAGCCGCGGTCGTTGGCCTCGCGCATCGTGGTGTGGACGCAGACGTCGGTGGTGATGCCCGTCAGCACCAGATTGTCGATGCCGCGCGTGCGCAGCATCAGCTCGAGATCGGTGGCGCAGAACGAGCCCTTGCCCGGCTTGTCGATGATCGGCTCGCCGGTGATGGGCGCGAGATCGGGAATGATCTCCCAGCCCGGCTCGCCGCGCACCAGGATGCGCCCGCAGGGGCCGGGATCGCCGATGCCGGCGCCGATCTGCTGCGACCGCCAGCGCTTGTTGGGCGGCAGGTCGGAAAGATCGGGCCGATGCCCTTCGCGCGTATGGATCACGGTCCAGCCTGCCTTGCGCGCGGCGGCCAGCAGCGTCTTGATCGGCTCGATGGGCGCGCGGGTCAGCGACAGGTCGTAGCCCATCTTGTCGACATAGCCGCCGACGCCGCAGAAGTCGGTCTGCATGTCGATGATGACCAGCGCCGTGTTGTCGGCGCGCAGCGCGCCGTTCCACGGCCAGGCGTAGGGGCGGGACTCGATGTGGGTCTTGCTCATGGCGGCTCCTACTTGACGGCGCCCAGCTCGCCCGGCGCGCCGCGGACACTGCGCGCGGGCGAGCAGGTGGCGATCATCAGGGCGAGGGTGAGGACATAGGGCGCGGCGCTGAACAGGTAGTAGCCCTGGGTCACGCCGACCGACTGCAGCGCAGGGCTGATCGCGCCCGCCGCACCGAACAGCAGCGAGGCCCACAGGCAGCGGATCGGGTCCCAGCGCGCGAAGATCACCAGCGCCACGGCCATCAGGCCCTGGCCGCTCGACAGGCCTTCGTTCCAGCTTCCGGGATAGTAGAGCGACAGGAAGGCACCGCCGATGCCGGCGAAGGCGCCGCCGACCGCCGTGGCCAGCAGGCGGACGCGGGCCACCGAGGCGCCGATGGCGAGGGCGGCGTCGACGCTCTCGCCGGCGAGCCGGACGATCAGGCCCCAGCGCGTGTTCTTCAGCGCCCAGGCCAGGGCGAAGGCGAGCAGGATGCCGAAGATGAAGAGCGGATTGACCTGCAGCGCCTGCTGGACCTGCGGGATGCTGCTCCACCCGCCGAGGTCCAGCGCGCCGAGGTTGGGCGCCTTGGGCTGGATGTACGGCTTGCCGAGGAAGAAGGCGAGGCCGGTGCCGAACAGCATCAGGCCGATGCCGGTTGCGATGTCGTTCACCTTGGGCAGCTGGCAAAGCACCGCATGCAGGGTACCCAGCATCAGGCCGACACCGGCCGCGACCAGCACGCCGAGCCACGGCGAGCCGCTCAACAGTGCCGTGCCGTAGGCGCTCATCGCGCCCATCATCAGCGTGCCCTCGAGCCCGAGGTTGATGCGGCCGCTGCGCTCGGTCAGGCATTCGCCGAGGCTCACGAAGATGAAGGGCGTGCTGACGCGGATCGCGCCCGCCAGCATCGCCAGCGGCACGCCCCAGAAGCCGATGTCGCTGCCGTCCATGCTCAGCGTCCCTCCACGGCCCGAAAGCGCCACAGCCAGTTCCACGAGCGGCCGTACAGCGTCTCGCTCGCCAGGATGCAGACGAAGATGATGCCCTGCAGCACGACCACCGCGGCGTCCGGCAGGTCGAGGCGGCGTTGCAGCAGGCCGCCGCTGGCGCCGATGCCGCCCAGCAGGATGGCGACCGGGATGATGGCCAGCGGATGATGACGCGCCAGGAAGGAGACCAGGATGCCGGTGAAGCCGTAGCCGACCGCCAGCGAGGCATTGGCCTTGCCGTGGACCGCCGCCACCTCGACCATGCCGGCAAGGCCTGCCGCCGCGCCGCCGGCGAAGCAGGCGATCAGCACGTAGCGGCCGACATTGAGGCCCATCATGCGCGCGGTCTTCGGGTTGCCGCCGATCACCTGCATGGCGAAGCCGAAGGTGGTGAAGCGCTGCACGACGTAGCAGATCACGCAGGCCGCGATGCCGAGCGCCAGGCCCCAGTGGACGTCGGAGCCGCCGATCGTTCCCAGCATGTTGGCGTCGCCGATCGGGTGGGTCGACGGCTTGTTGAGGCTCGACGGGTCGCGCAGCGGGCCTTCGACGAAGTGGTTCATCAGCGCGATGGCGATGTAGGTCAGCAGCAGGCTGGAGATCGTCTCGTTGACGCCGCGGTACTGGCGCAGGCCGCCGGCCAGCGCGATCCACGCGCCGCCCGCGATCATCGCCGCCGCCGCCATGGTGAGTTGTGCCACCAGCGGACCCGAGCCCGAGACGGCGACACCCGCGGCCGCGGCCGCGACGCCGCCCAGGACCAGCGCGCCTTCGTTGCCGATGATGATCAGCCCCAGCCGCGCCGGCAGTGCCGTGCACAGCGCCGTCAGGATCAAGGGTGCTGCGCGCGTGAGCGTGTTCTGGAAGGAGAACCAGCTCCCGAACGCGCCCTGGTACATGAGCGCATAGGCCTCGAACGGATCGACGCCCGCATAGAGGATCAGCAGCAGGCCGAAGATCACCGCCGACGCCAGCAGGGCCAGCGCCGAGACGGCGATGCGTTCGAAGGCGGTACCCATGCTCGCGCCGGCGCCCGTGATCTGCGCGATACGCCTACGACGTCGCGCCGATCACGCCTTCGACCAGGTAGTTCATGCCCTCGAGGACCGGCTCTGTCTGGGTGTAGGCGGTGCCGCCGGCGATGACGGTGTTGCCCTTGTTGTCCTTGAGCGGACCCTTGTAGATGGCGAAGCTGCCGTTGAGGATTCCGGTCTTCACCTCGTCGACCTTGGCCTTGGCGGCATCCGACACGGCCGGTCCGAACGGCGAGGTGCGGACATAGCCTTCCTTGAGGCCGCCGCGTACGAAGTTGCCGGGCACGCCGCCCTTCTTCATCGTCTCGACGAAGTCGACGTAGATCCGTTCCCAGTTCCACTCCGCGCCGGTGAGGTAGCCCTTGGGCGCGAGCTTGGCCTGGTTGGTGTGATAGCCGCTGGTGTAGATGCCGGCACGCTCGGCGGTCTCGATCACGACCTTCGGGCTGTCGACATGGCAGGTCACAACGTCGACGCCCTGCGCGATCATCGAGTTGGTCGCCTCGGCTTCCTTGACGGGCAGCGACCAGTCGCCGGTGAAGATCACCTGGGTGGTGGCCTTCGGGTTCACCGACCGTGCGCCCAGGGTGAAGGCGTTGATGTTGCGCAGCACCTGGGGGATCGGCTTGGCGGCGACGAAGCCAAGCTTGCCGCTCTTGGTGGTCATGCCGGCGACGATGCCGGCGAGATACTGCGCCTCGTCGATGTAGCCGAAGTAGCTGCCGGTATTCATCGGGTTCTTGGCCTGGTTCCACAGGCCGCCGCAGTGACGGAACTGGACCTTCGGGTACTTGGCCGCCATGCGCAGCATGTGCGGGTCGAAGTAGCCGAACGAGGTCGGGAACAGGAGCGTGGCGCCGTCGAGGTTGATCATGCTCTCCATCGATTTCTCGACGGCGACCGTCTCGGGCACCTTCTCTTCCTCCACGACCTTCACGCCGGCCATCTTCTTCAGGACGGCCGCGGCCTCGGCATGGGCCTGGTTGTAGCCGTAGTCGTCGCGCGGGCCGACATAGATGAAGCCCACCACCAGCGGCTTCTGCGCCATCGCGCCGCCCGCCAGTCCGAAGGCCGCCGCGCCTGCGGCGCTGCCGATAAGTGCCCGTCGGCCGATATTGAACTTGTCGATCATCGAACGTCCCCCTTGCTCGCTCGGGCGTCGCGGCCCGAAGGGGAAACAGCAAGCGGTGTGCCACGGCTCGGGGGCGATAAAAGCGGGCGAATCCGCGAGGAAACGGCAATTTGCCCGCCTCAATTGTATGCAATTTTGTCCCCATGCATTCTTTTTGGGCATGTTTGAGTACACAATCCGCTTTGGCATCCATCTTGTATGCAAACCGGCATGCGCACAGACACCAGCCCGACCTTGGCCGACAAACTCGCCACTGCCATCGCCGATGGAATCCTGAACGGCACGCTCCCGCCCGGCGAACGTCTCGACGAGGTGGGCCTTGCCGAACAGCACGGCGTGTCCCGCACGCCGGTTCGGGAGGCGCTCCGCCAGCTCGCGATGAGCGGCCTGATCGACATGCGGCCGCGCAAGGGCGCCATCGTTTCCAAAGCCACGCCGGAGGAGATCGAGAGCCTGTTCGTGGCGATGGCCGAGATGGAGGCGACCTGCGCCCGGCTTGCGGCGATGAGCATGACGCCGATCGAGCGGCGGCGTTTGCAGGCACGCCACGAATCGATGGTCGCGCTGGCCGCGGCCGGCGAGACCGAGGCCTATTCCGACGCCAACGTCGCCTTCCATTCGGCGATCTATGCCGGCGCCCACAATGCGCCGCTGGCGGAATATGCGATGAGCCTGCGCCGCCGCGTCGGTCCCTTCCGCCGCGCCCAGTTCCGGATGGACGGCCGCCTGCTGCGCTCGAACCAGGAGCACGACGCCGTGGTCCGCGCGATCCTCACCGGCGACGCCGCCGGCGCCCACGCCGCGATGATCCATCACGTCAGCCTGGTCGAGGACGCCTTCGAAGCCTTCGCCGCGATCAACGCGGCTTAGAGCTAATTGGAGCGCGCCACTCCAGTGGCGCAATCATGATCATGAGGCGCCACTGGAGAGGGCGTGAAGTTAT
>JAKFVZ010000054.1 GCA_021732965.1 Reyranella sp. | reverse complement strand
CGACACCGGGACAGGCAATACCCTCAACCTGTCGACCCCACGCGTGCTGCAGATGGTCATGGATTCTCTTCGCTACTGGGTAACAGCCTTCCATGTAGATGGCTTCCGCTTCGATCTCGGCGTTACGCTTGGCCGGGAAGTGCATGGTTTTGATCCGGGCTCGGGTTTCTTCGACGCGATCCGCCAGGATCCCGTGCTGCAGAAGGTGAAGCTGATCTCCGAGCCGTGGGATATCGGCCCAGGCGGCTATCAGGTCGGCAACCATCCGCCCGGCTTCGGTGAGTGGAACGACCGCTTTCGCGACGGGGTGCGTCGCTACTGGCGCGGCGATCCCGGCCAGCGCGCC
Organism: Reyranella sp.; assembly: GCA_021732965.1. GTDB lineage: Bacteria > Pseudomonadota > Alphaproteobacteria > Reyranellales > Reyranellaceae > Reyranella. The sequence goes on along the minus strand of JAKFVZ010000054.1, from coordinate 12,377 downwards.
GACTTCGCCGCGCGCCTCGCCGGATCGAGTGACCTGTTCGACCGGCGCCATCGCCGTCCCTGGGCGTCGGTGAACTTCGTGGCGTCGCACGATGGCTTCACCCTCCTCGACACGGTGAGTTACGCCGAGCGGCACAACGAGGCGAACGGCGAGGACGGCAAGGACGGTCATGGCGAGAACTACTCCGCCAACTGGGGTGCCGAAGGGCCGAGCGACGATCCCGCCATCCTCGACACGCGGCGTCGCCTGCAGCACGCCATGATCGCGACGCTGTTCCTGGCCCAGGGAACGCCGATGCTGCTGGGCGGCGACGAATTCGGCCGCACGCAGCACGGCAACAACAACGCCTACTGCCAGGACAACGAGACCTCCTGGATCGACTGGAGCCTCCTCGACAAGCCCGAGGGCAAGAGCCTCTCGGCCTTCGTCGCGCGCGTCGTGGCTTTGCGGCATCGCCATGCCGTGCTTCGATCGCCGTACTTCCTGCACGGCCGTGAGTTTCCGGCCGAGAATGTTCCGGACATCTCCTGGTTCGACGCGTCCGGCGAGATCGTCTCGGACGAGTCCTGGAACAATGCCGAGGATCGATGCCTCGCCTTGAGGCGGGCGTCGTCCGATGACGACGGCTCGGTGACGATCCTGACCGCGTTCTTCAACTCAGGCGCAGCGGAGTGCCGCTTTCGCCTGCCTGAACCGCGTTGGCCGACGCGCATCGTGCTGGACAGTGCTGCGCCGGAAGCACCGGAGCACGACCTCCAGGAAGCAGAAATCACAGTCGGCCCGCGCAGCGTCGTGCTCGCGCTGGCCACCAGGGCCGCCGAATGAAGAATCGTCATGCTCGCGACCTGCCGTTCGGCGCGTCGCTCTTGCCTTCGGGCAGGACGCGCTTTCGTTTCTGGGCACCGGCCCACAAGCATGTCGCGGTGGAAGTCGACGGATTGCCCGCCGTCGCGATGGACGCCGTGGGCGGGGGATGGTTCGAGGCCGAAGCCGCCTGCGGTGCCGGTGCGACTTACCGTTATCGCCTGGCCGACGACCTGGCCGTGCCCGACCCGGCATCGCGCGCGCAGGCCGACGACGTGCACGGGCCGAGCCTGGTCGTCGATCCGCGCAGCTACGGGTGGCGGAATACCGGATGGCGCGGCCGTCCCTGGCACGAGACCGTACTGTACGAATTGCACGCCGGCACCTTCGGCGGTTTCGCGGGCGTACAAGCGGCGCTGCCCCGGCTAGCCGAACTGGGCGTCACCGCCGTCGAGCTGATGCCGGTCAACGATTTCCCGGGCCGGCGGAACTGGGGATATGACGGCGTGCTGCCGTTCGCGCCCGACCGCAGCTATGGCACGGCCGACGAGCTGAAAGCGCTGGTCGATTCGGCCCACGGCATTGGACTGATGATGTTCCTCGACGTGGTCTACAACCACTTCGGTCCGGATGGGAACTATCTCTCCGCCTATGCCCCGGCATTCTTCCGCGACGACATCGCCACGCCGTGGGGCGCGGCCATCGACTTCCGTCGTCCCGAGGTCCGTCGCTACTTTACGGAGAACGCGCTCTACTGGCTGCACGAGTATCGCTTCGACGGATTGCGGTTCGACGCCGTGCATGCGATCTCCGAGGCCGACTGGCTGGACGAGATGGCGGCAGAGGTGCGGCGGTCCGTCGAACCGGGGCGCCATGTCCATCTCGTGCTGGAGCATGACGGCAACGTGGCCGATCACCTGCGCCGCGATTTCGACGCGCAGTGGAACGATGACGCCCATCACGTGCTGCATGCGATGCTGTCGGGCGAGTGCGACGGCTACTATGCCGACTATGCCGGCGAGCCCGCCAAGCGGCTGGCACGCGCCCTCGCGGAAGGCTTCGTCTACCAGGGCGATTCCTCGGCCTATCGCAGGGGCGAGCCGCGGGGCACGCCCAGCAGCGACCTGCCGCCGACCGCCTTCGTGCTCTTCCTCCAGAACCACGATCAGATCGGCAACCGTCCGTTCGGCGACCGGCTGACGACGCAGGTCGATGCCGACAGGCTGGAAGCGGCGATCGCGCTGCAGCTGCTCTCGCCGCACGTGCCGATGATCTTCATGGGCGAGGAGGTCGCCAGCACGACGCCCTTCCTCTATTTCACCGACCATGCCGGCGACCTGGCCGATGCCGTGCGCGAGGGACGCCGTCGCGAGTTCGCCGGCTTCAAGGGATTCGCGCCGGGAGAGGGCACGTCGAGCATTCCCGATCCCAACGAACCCGCGACGTTCGAGCAAAGCCGCCCCGCGCCCCATGCGGCGCACGGCGAGAGCCGGCGGCGCCTCTACCGCGAACTCCTCGCCATCCGCCACCAAGCGCTTGAGCCGCGTCTCGACGTCGCGCGGTCGCTCTGCGCGGCGCCTGCCGGATCGTTCTCGGTCGTCGCGCGCTGGCGCATGGGCGACGGTTCCACGCTTGTCCTCGCCTCCAATCTCGGACGTGGGCCGGCGACCCTTGAGCCCGTGCAGGGCGATCTCCTGTTCGAGTCCCGAGCCGGTGCGGCGAAGGCTGCCCGAGCGGGCCGCCTCGCCGGCGCAACGACCATTGCGCTGCTGGAGGCCGCATCGTGAGCGACGAGGATGTCCGGCAGCTCGCGCGTGCGGCCGGTCTTGCCGAGACCTGGACCGATGCCAGTGGTGTGCCGCAGCAAGTGCCGCTTGGGTCCCTTCACCGGATCCTCGACGCGCTCGGTCTCCCGGCTGCCACGCCGGCGGATATCGAGGACAGTCACCGCCGGCTCGCGCCGCAGGGTGGGCTGCCGCCTATGGTGACGATGCAAGCGGGCTCGCGCCTGACCCTGCCGCGCCATGGTGCAGCGCGCGGACTGCTTACTTACGAGGACGGTGGCTCGGCCTCCCTGAGGTTTTCGATCCGGGCAGACCGTCTCGTGGGACCGGCCATCGATCGCGTCGGCTATCACCTTCTCGAGATCGCCGACCATCGGGTGACGATTGCCGTCGCGCCGAAACGTTGCGTCATGATCGAGGAGCGCGCCCAGGGCAAGAAACTCTGGGGCGTGGCCGCGCAGATCTACGGCCTGCGGCGCGCCGGCGATGGCGGCATCGGCGACGCCACGGCGGTGCGCGAGCTGGCCGTTACCGCGGCGGGCCACGGTGCGGACGCGGTGGCCCTCAGTCCCGTCCACAGTCTCTTTGCCGCCGATCCCGGCCGTTACGGGCCATACTCGCCGTCGAGCCGCCTGTTCTTCAATCCGCTGTTCGCCGATCCCGAGATCGTCTTCGAGCCCGAGCGCGTGGCGGCGCATCGCAGCGAAACGGTGCCGTTCGATCGGGCCGCGCTGATCGACTGGCAGCCAGCGGCCGCGGCGAAGCTCGTGCTGCTTCGCAAGCTGTTCGACGATTTCGAGGCACATGACGCGGCGAACGCCACGGACCTGTCGAAGGACTTCGACGATTTCGTGCGGGAAGGCGGCGATCTGCTCCAGGGCCATGCGCTGTTCGAGGCCCTGCATGGCAAGTGGCTGGGCGGCGAACCGGCAAGGGGCTACTGGCGCGATTGGCCGGACGCCTTCCGCAAGGGCCTGACCCCGGACGATGCGGAGATGGCGGCGTTTCTCGCGGCAGAGGGAAGTATGGTGCGCTTCCATCAGTTTCTGCAATGGCTCGCGGCGCGCTCGTTCGCAGCCACGCAGGGGGCGGCGCTGGGCGCTGGCATGCGGATCGGCCTGATCAGCGATCTCGCCATTGGCATGGATCGCGCCGGCAGCCATGCCTGGTCGCGTCAGAGCGACCTGCTGCTCGGCCTCGGCATCGGCGCACCGCCCGACGAATTCAACCGGCAGGGCCAGGACTGGGGACTGTCGGGCTTCTCGCCGCAAGCGCTCACGTCGACGGGCTTCGAGCCGTTCCTGTCCACGGTGCGCGCGGCGATGCGGCATGCCGGCGGCGTCCGCATCGACCACATCATGGGCCTGCAGCGACTGTGGCTCGTGCCGGAAGGCGCGCCGCCTTCCGAAGGTGCCTACCTCACCTATCCGCTCGACGACCTGCTGCGCCTGCTGGCCCTCGAATCACACCGCCACAACGCAGTGGTGATCGGCGAGGATCTCGGTACCGTGCCGCGCGGCTTCCGGCGCCGGCTCAGCGACGCGGGCATCGCGGGCATGGACGTCATGTGGTTCGAGCGTAACCGCGGTGGCTTCCGCACTCCTTCGCGATGGCGCCGCGATGCCGTCTCGATGACCACGACGCACGACCTTCCGACGGTTGCGGGCTGGTGGCGCGGTGCCGATATCGAGGTGCGCGGCGAACTCGGTCTTGCGGGACCGAACGAACCCGAGGAACGCCAGCGCGACCGCCGGCGACTGTGGCGCGCCTTCACGACAGCACATTTGGCGGAAGGCTCCCCTCCGGCCTCTGAAGACCCGGCCTCCGTCGTCGACGCCGCCCTGGCCTTCGTGGCCAGCTCGCCCGCGCCGCTTATGCTGGCGCCGCTCGAAGATCTGCTAGGTCTCGCCGAGCAGCCGAACCTGCCGGGCACGATCGATCAGCATCCCAATTGGCGGCGGCGCCTTGAGCCGCCGGCGGCGAAACTCTTCGACGATCCCGCAGTCGCCCGGCGCGCTTCCACCATCACGGCGCGACGCACGTGATTCCACGGGCCACGCTTCGTCTTCAGTTCCATCGCGAATTCACCTTCGCCGATGCGACGCGGCATGTGGAATGGTTCGCTGCGATGGGCGTCAGTCACGTCTATGCCTCGCCGATCGCCGTTGCGCGGCCAGGCTCGATGCATGGCTATGACGTCATCGATCCGGGCCGCGTGAACCCCGAACTCGGCGGCGAGGAAGGACTTCGATCGTTTGCTTCTGCTCTTCGTGCCGTGGGGCTGGGGCTGATCCTCGACATCGTGCCCAATCACATGGCGGCGGATACGCGCAATCCCTGGTGGGCCGACGTCTTGCGCCGGGGCCGCGCCAGCCGCCACGCCGACTGGTTCGACATCGACTGGGAGACGGGAGACGAAGCTCCCGCCAAGGTGTTGTTGCCGGTGCTGGGCCGGCCGCTGGCGGAGGTCATCGAGGCTGGCGAGCTCAAGATCGGCAAGGACGACGAGGGTCGGCCGCAACTCGAATACTTCGAGAATGCCTTCCCGCTCTGCGACGGCAGCATCGAGGGACGCGGCGATCTCGCAAATCTCCTGGCGCGCCAGCACTATCGTCTCGCCTCGTGGCGCGTGGCGGGCGACCGCATCAATTGGCGCCGCTTCTTCGACATCAACGAGCTGGTCTGCCTGCGCATGGAAAAGCCGGAGGCGTTCGAGGCGGTCCATGCGCTGCCGCTGCGCCTCCACGCCGAAGGCGTGGTCGACGGCTTGCGCATCGATCATGTCGATGGGTTGACCGATCCCGCCGCCTACTGCCGCGACCTGCGCACACGCCTCGACGCGTTGGGGGAACGGTACGGACGGTCGAGGGCATGGCTGGTCGTCGAGAAGATCCTGCTGAAGGGCGAGACACTGCCGAAGGACTGGGGTTGCGACGGCACGACCGGCTACGACTTCATGGACGAGGTGAACGCGCTTCAGCACGATCCGAGCGGCGAGCCGGTGCTCGCGAAAGCCTGGACCGAACTCAGCGGCCGGCCGGCGACGTTCGCGCCGGAGGAGCTGACGGCGCGGCGCGAGATCGTGGCGCGCAGCTTCTCGGCTCAACTCGAAGCCTGCGCTTCGGCCTGGCAGGAGATCCTGCGTGATCGCGTGCCGCGTCCGACTTTGCGCCGGGTGCTGGCCGAGTTCCTGGCCCATGTGCCGGTCTATCGCACTTACGGTGCGGGCCATGTTCTCTCCGACCGCGATGCGCTGATCCTGCGCGAGGTCGCGGCGCATGTGTCGAAGACATGCCTCGCCACCGACCGTTGGGCGGTCGAGGCGGTGCTCGACGCAATGCTGGCACCGCAGCCATCATCGGGGTCGTGGCCGCGCGCCATGGCGCGGTTCCAGCAGTTGAGCGCGCCCGTCGCCGCCAAGTCGGTTGAGGATACCGGCTTCTATCGATACGGCCGCCTGCTCTCGCGCAACGACGTCGGCTTCGATGTCGAGACCTTCTCGATCGATGCCGACGCTTTCCACGCCCGCATGCAGAGGCGCCGCGCCGACTATCCGCACACGATGCTCGCCACCGCCACGCACGATCACAAGCGTGGCGAGGATCTGCGTGCACGCCTGGCCGTGTTGAGCGAACTCGCGCCGGACTGGACCGGGTTCCTGACGCGCGCGATCGGGGCGTCGTCTCCTCTGCGGCGGCAGGTCGGCGATCGGCTCGCGCCAACCGCGGGCGACATCGCGATGCTTCTGCAAATGGTGGTGGGCGCCTGGCCGCTCGATCTGGAGCGCGATGACGGGCAGGGGCGCCGGGCCTTCGCCGAGCGCCTGTGCGGCTGGCAGCAGAAGGCCCTCCGCGAAGCCAAGCTCGAGAGCGACTGGGCCTATGTGGACGAGGCTTACGAGGCGGCGGCGCAGTCGTTCACGATGCGCGTGTTGGCCGAAGGCGCCGTGCCCGAACTGCTCGACGAACTGTTCGCCTTCGTCCGCCGCATCGCGCCGGCCGGGGCGGTGAACGGCCTGGTGCAATGCCTCCTGAAACTGACGGTCCCGGGCGTGCCCGACCTCTATCAGGGGACCGATCTCTGGGATTTCAGCCTGGTCGATCCCGACAATCGCCGCCCCGTTGATTTTGCTGCGCGTGCGAAAATGGCAGATCAGTCGTTGACCGAGCTGGTGCCATCCTGGCGGGACGGCCGCATCAAGCAGGCGCTCATCCGGCGCACGCTGGGCATTCGAAAAGGCGCGCCGCACCTCTTCGCCGAAGGCGCCTACCTTCCGTTGACGGTCGAGGGGCCGGAAAGCACGTCGATCGTCGCCTTCGCACGGCGAGCCCAGGACGATTGGCTGCTGGTCGCGGTTCCCCGGCTCGTGGCCTCCTCGAAGTTGAAGGAACGAGCCCTGGCTCTCACGCCGGGTACCTGGCGAGGGACGAGTATCGCCCTGCCGGAGGGGATGCCCCGTGAGCAGCTGCACAATGCTTTGAGCAGGCGCACAATGGACGTGGCATCCGGGCGACTGCCCCTCGACCTGTTGTTCGAGGCCGCGCCTGTCGCGTTGTTGATAACGCCGCTGGCGGGCGATCCGCTGCGCGTGTAAGGGCGGTGTCACTCGCGGCGGCGTGGAACGCAGACACGCAGCTCGACGCACGGGAGCCGGGGAGGGTCCACCTTGAGCGGGGGCACGCCCACAAGCGGATATCCGTATAGCAGCGACCATGACCTCACGGTGCGTAGGTAGCAAAACATGGTCAGCCGGAGTGGCGCCCGGCCCGCGAGAAAATTCGACTGATGCATTTGTGCACCATCGCCAATCGCACCTCGCGCGTGTGGAACTCGCGCGCAGGATGGGCGTTCCGCTCCTCAACTGAGGAGATATTTCATGAATGGCATCATCTACCTGGTCGGGCTCGTCGTCGTCGTCATGTTCATCCTGTCCTTCCTCGGTCTTCGCTAAGGAGGGCGGATCATGGCTGTCGCCACCACACCAGCGGTCGTCGTTCCCGTCGAGAACGCTCCGCTCCGTTATCTCGACTGGGGTCCGGTCATTCTCGGCGCGCTCGGCGCGGCGGCAATGTCGGTCGTTCTGCTCGCATTCGGCTCGGCGCTCGGGCTGAGCGTCGTTTCGCCCTATCAGTACGCGGGCATCTCGGCGAAGGGTGCGGCCATCGCGGCTGCGGTCTATCTCGCCCTCGTCATGGTCGCCAGCTTCGCCGCCGGCGGATACATCGCGGGCCGGATGCGGACGCCGTGGCGCACCACCGACGAGGTGGAGATGCATTTCCGCGATGGCGCGCACGGCTTTGGCGTCTGGTCTCTGGGTGTCCTGCTGGGCGCCGCGCTCGCGGCGTCCGGAGTCGGTGCCGTCGTTTCGGCGGCGGGCAAGGCGACCACCGCCATCGCCGCTGCCGGAACGGCCGGCGCGGCGTCCAATCCGGCCCTGGGCCAGCTCTCGCTTCGCCCGACCGACTATGCGATCGACCGGCTCCTGGCGCCGGCGCCGGCCGGCGCTCCGGCTCCTGCCGCCCCGGCTCCCGCAGCCGCTGGCACCGATGCCACGGCTGGCGCTGCCCCCGTCCGTGCGAACCCGGTCACGCCGCGTTCGCGCGCCGATCTCGAGGCGCCGATCGCCCGCGTCTTTGCGGCCGGGCTTACGAACCCGCAGCTCGACGCCCGCGACCGCACCTATCTGGCACGGATCGTTTCCGAACAGACGGGCCTGCCCCAGGCGGAGGCCGAGAAGCGGGTCGACGAGACCTATGCCGACCTGAAGGCGGCCGAGCAGAAGGCCCGGGATGCCGCCGAAGCCGCCCGCAAGACAGCGATCATCGCCGCTTTCCTGGCGGCGGCGACCCTGGCGATCGGTTGTGCGGCCGCCTGTGCCGGCGCCTCGCTCGGCGCCCGCCACCGCGACGAGCGGACGTCGGTTTCGTTCCTCGGCTCGACGCGCTTCTGGTAGGGAACTCCGAGCGGCCAAAGGCAAGAGAGGGCCCTTGTGGCCCTCTCTTTTTCGTGAGGGCGGTTACTCTCCCTGAATCGTGGTAGTCTTTTCGCATGATCAAGACTGGAACGAACGGCGACGATCGCCTGAAGAGCTTCACCGACATCGACACGCTGATCGGGGGCCTCGGCAACGACATCTACTTCGTCGACCAGGCGGAAGATCAAGTCGTGGAAGCGCCTGGCGGTGGAACCGATACGGTCTACGCCAGTGCCAGCTACCAGTTGGGAGCAGGCGAGGAGATCGAGTATCTGCGCGCCTTCGCAGCGATCGGCCTCGAACTGACCGGCAACGAGTTCGACAACGAGATTATCGGTGGCGTCGGCAACGATACGCTCGAGGGCGAAGGCGGCAACGACACGCTGAAGGGCGGTGCCGGACCCGACACGATGATCGGTGGATCGGGCGACGACATCTACTATGTCGACGATACCCTCGATTTGGTCGTGGAGGCTGCCGGTGGTGGCATCGATGTCCTCTACAGTTCGGTCAACTTCAACCTGGCCGCCGGCCAGGAAGTCGAGACCTTGTGGGTCTATGGATCGACGGGGCGCACGCTCGGCGGCAACGACCTGGACAATCAGCTTTTCGGCAGCGTCGGCGATGACGAACTGAACGGCGGTACCGGCAACGACCTGCTCAATGGCCGGGATGGCGACGATACGATAACGACCAATGGCGCGAGTGCCATCATCTACGGCGGCAACGGCAACGATACGATCAGGCTCGACGGCTCCAGCACGAGCACGGGGAGAGTGAATGGAGGCGACGGCAACGACACCGTCTCTTCCGCGGATCTGGGTCAGTTCGTGATCAGCCATGTCGAGACGCTCGATACCTACTATGGCTTCGTCAGCGGGTCGGTCGCGCAGTTTGCCTCCTTTGCCGCGTACACGGCCGGCCAGGCCGATCCGGACACCCGGATCTCCATCTCCCTTCGCGACGCCGGAGGCACGCTTGATTTCACCACCGGGGTCGGCGGCCAGAACTCAGTCGAAGTCCGCGACATCGGCCTGACGTCGAGGATCAGCATCACCGGATCCGTGAACGACGACGTGCTGTTCGGGTCCGGCTTCAATGACACGCTGAGAGGCGGGGATGGAGACGATGTCCTGTTGGCTGGCAGTGGCCGCGACACGCTCCAGGGCGGAAACGGTGCCGACCGCCTGAACGGCGGTGCCGACACCGATCAGCTTGCCGGCGGCGCGGGCAACGACACGTTCGTCTTCGATTCGCCATACGGCGGCAACACCAATCGGGACGTGATTGCGGATTTCGTCTCCGGTTCCGACGTCATCGAGATCGACCAGACCAACTACTTCATCGGTCTGTCGCTCGGGGAGCTGGATCCTGCGCAGTTCGCGATCGGAGCGGCCACGGGCGCCGGCCCGCAAATTGTCTATAGACCGACGACCGGGGCGTTGTTCTTCGACAGCAATGGCGCCGGGGCCGGCGGTGCGTCCCAGTTCGCGACGCTCACGGGCGCGCCGGTGCTGGTCGCTTCCGATTTCCTGATCGTCTGACTGTCACGGGGGCATGGGTACTCTCGCGGAAGCGTGGGCCGCTCTCGGTTCCACGCTCGGGATTGTCGAGCCCCTGCCTTTGTCTCGGGCCCAGTGGTCCGCGGTCGAACGGCTGCATTCGAATTTCAACGATCGCGAAGCCCAAACGTGCCTGCCCATTCCGCTCGCGCGCTTTCGCAGCGTCAGCACGCAAGCAATCCACCAATATGCGCGCGGCTTCGACACCGTCAGGACGGAGTATGTCGACGACGGGTGGTTCACTGAAAAGTTCGTGAACGGTCCTTCCGATCCGATGGCCGATCATGCGCGTCTCTACAACGAAGACGTCGACCGGATGATGCAAGTCCTGTTTCCGTCGGCGCGGTACCGAAAGGGGCATTACGCCTTCGGGAACTTCACGGTGTCCCAGCCGCACGGGCTGCATACCGACCACAGCGCCGAAGATCCTGCGGCCGCCGGCGAACCCATTTGCATCGCGAGAATCGGCACGCTCGGCACGCACTTCGTAGTTGGCGACCACGAGGCCTACGATCTTCGCACGAAGAGCATGCTGAATGCGCTGCGGTATTGGATTTCCGTTCCGGAAGGCGAGCCGGAGGCCATCTTCGACGAGCTGCTGCAAAAGCAGGTCCTGGGCACCATTCCCGTGGATCACGTCATGCTCATGGTAGCGGGCAACGGGTCCAGGGACGCTCACGTCACGCAGCACATTGCGGCCCGGCCGCCCGCGGGCGGCGTGCACTCGGCATTCTTTCAGAGACAGTACAGGTTCACGTAGGTCGGGCAGCGCCAGGCTGCCGCTGCGGTGATACAAGGAAAACAAGAAACACGACAAAGGGAGGAAACAACATGAAGATCTTTCGCTGGCTTGCCTTGGTGGCCGCGGCGGTGGCTGTTCTGCAGGCGGGAGGCGCTTCCGCGCAGCCCTATCCCAGCAAGCCGATCCGGCTGATCGTTCCGTTCGGCCCCGGATCCGGCAGCGACATTCTCGCCCGTATCCTCGCCGAGCCCCTGACCCAGGCGCTGGGCCAGCCGATCGTCATCGAGAACAAGCCCGGCAACAACACGACGCTCGGCACCGAGCTGGTGGTGCAGTCGCCGCCGGACGGATACACGCTCGGGCTCCTGACGAACTCGGGCCTTGCGGCCAGTCCGGGCGGCCTCACCAGCGGCGTGCGCTACGATCCGGTCAAGGACCTGACCTACATCACGATGGTCGCGTCGGTGAACTACGTCCTGCTGGTCAACAACGACGTCCCCGCGAAGACGGCGGGCGAGCTGGTCGCGCTCATCAAGGCCAATCCAGGCAAGTACAACTACGCGAGCGGCAACACCGGCGGCATCGCCTATGGCGGCTACTTCAAGAACGCGCACAAGCTCGACATGACGCACGTTCCCTACAAGTCGACGCCGCCGGCTCTCGCCGACCTGATCAGCGGGCATGTGCAGATCATGGTCGCGGATGTGCCCGCTTCGCTCGCCATGATTCGCGCCGGCAAGGTCCGTCCGGTCGGGGTGCCCGCGGCAAAGCGCTACCTGCTGCTGCCCGACGTGCCGACCTTCGCCGAAAGCGGTCTCGCCACGCCGCCGGTCATGGATGGCTGGTGGGCCCTGGTCGCACCGGCCGGAACGCCCGACGCGATCCAGGACCGACTCAACAAGGAAGTGGTGAAGGTCCTCGATAACGATGCGATCAGGACCAGGCTTCTCGACACCGCGCTGGTGCCCACGCCCTCGACCCGGCAGCAGGCGGTCGCGTACCAGAAGGACCAACTTCAGGTCTGGACGACGATGGTGAAGGACCTGAACCTCAAGCTCGAGTGAAGGATATCGGTCGTCATGGATTTCTCCTTTTCGGAGCAGCACGTCGCGGTACGCGAGACGGTGCGCCGGCTGTGCCAGTCGGAGCATCGCGGACTGGTCGTGGCGGCGGAGGAGAGCGAGACCCTGCCGCGTGAGGTGTTCGCGCGGTGGGGAGAGCTAGGCCTCCTGGGAGTCCGGTATCCGGAGAGCGACGGCGGCAGCGGCCTGGACAAGATCAGCGACTGCATCGTCCGCGAGGAGCTGAGCTACATGAGCCAGGGCTTCGCCTCGAGCTGGTCGGCGCACAGCCATCTCGGGATCTGGCCGATCTGGAAGGCGGGCACGCCGGCGCAGCGCGAGCGGTTCTTTCGTCCGGCCGTCGCCGGGCGTAAGATCGCGGGCTTCGCCCTCAGCGAACCCGATGGCGGCTCCAACATCCGCGGGCTGAAGACCCGCGCGGATCGGGTC
>JAKFVZ010000625.1 GCA_021732965.1 Reyranella sp. | reverse complement strand
CCCCGAGACTACATCTATGCGACTCGCAACGGCCCCGGCGACCCGTTCCGTCAGTTCGCCGACCGCGCCCGCAGCGAGGCCGGCTGGACCTGTCACGAACTCGACACCAGCCACAACCCGCACATCACTTGCCCCAACGAGTTCATGGCGCTGCTGACGAAGATCATGGCGGGCGGGAAGTGAACGACGATCTGGCCTACTCGATCCTGGGCCAGCTCGGTCGCGCCAAACGGACTGACGACCGGCTCACGACTACCGGCGACGGCGATCCGGTTTTCCAGACGCCGTGGCGCGTCGGGACGGCCGGCGCCGCGGCGCTGGGCGCCGTCGGCCTTGCCGTCTCGGACCTGTGGCGGCTCAGGACCGGCAAGCCGCAGTCGGTCACCGTCGACCTCGACGCAGCGACCGCGTAGTTGCGCTCCAACACCTACGTCCTGCGCAACGGCGAGCGGCCGGTTTCGTGGGATCCGTTGTCCGGCCACTATCCGACGCGCGACGGCCGGCACATGTTCATCCACACCAACCACCCGCACCATCGCGCGGGTGCGCTGCGTATCGCCGGCGCCGAAGGCGACACGCGCGAGGCGCTCGCGGCCGCCGTCGCCAAGTGGGACGGACTCGCGATCGAGCAGGCAATTGCCGATGGCGGCTGCGTCGGCGGCCTGACGCGCAGCCGCGAGGAATGGAACGCCCATCCGCACGGCGTCGCCATCGCCAAGCTGCCGCTGATCGACATTGTGAAGATCGGCGACGCGCCGGCCGAGCCACTGCCCAAGGGCGACCGGCCGCTGTCGGGCGTGCGCGCCTTCGACCTCACGCGCGTGCTGGCCGGCCCCACGAGCGGCCGCGTGCTGGCCGAGAACGGCGCCGACGTGCTGCACGTCGCGGCGCCGCACCTGCCCTACCAGGCCGAGCTGCTGATGGACACCGGCCACGGCAAGCGCTGTGCCTGGATCGACCTGCGCGAGCCCGCGGGCGTCGAGACGATGAAGACGCTTCTGAAGGACGCCGACATCTTCACCCAGGGTTATCGTCCCGGCACGCTGGCCGCGCGCGGCTTCTCTCCCGAGCAGGTGGCGGCGCTGCGTCCCGGCATCGTTTGCGTCAGCCTCTGCGCCTATGGCCACGAAGGCCCGTGGTCGCCGCGGCGCGGCTTCGACTCGATCGTCCAGAACGTCACCGGCCTCGCCGCGACCCAAGGCTCGCTGGACAAGCCGCGCAACCTGCCGGTCCAGGCCCTCGACTACATCGCGGGTTATCTCGGCGCGCTCGGCGCGCTGGTGGCCTTGGCCCGCCGGGTCGAACAGGGCGGCTCCTGGCAGGTCCGCGTGTCGCTGGTCCAGGTCGCGCACTGGCTGGCCAACCTCGGCACGGTTGATGCGTCTCGGGGTGCCGCCGAACTGCCGGAAGCCACGCTGCTGCCGCTCCTCACCGAAAGCGTCGGCCCCCTCGGGCGGCTCCGTCACCTGAAGCCGGTGGTGCAGCTCGGCGAGACACCGGCCTACTATGCCAGACCCGCCGAACCACTCGGCACGTCTCCCGCACAGTGGGCTTAAGCCGAGACAGGCATGACGGACGCAGAGGTAGCCGGTACCGATTGGTCGAGCTCAGAACTCGACCTTATCGTTGCCGATTACTTCGCCATGTTAAAAGAAGAGCAAGCAGGCGAAACGATACGCAAGACGGAGCATCGCCGAGCGTTGATGAAACTTATCCAACGTTCGACTAGTTCAATTGAGTTTAAGCACCAGAATATCTCTGCTGTTCTAGCTGAACTCGGCCTTCCGCGGATTCGTGGTTACGTTCCTGCGCGGCATTTCCAAGGCACGATCGCAGATGCAATTGGCCGCTATCTGCAGGTCCATCCAGACCCCATTCCATTGTTCGCCAATCCGGTGACTGGATTCACCGATCCGCAGCTTCTCTTCGAGGGCCCGCCACCAACAGCACTTCAAATTAATGAAAATGCAAAGAAGGCCTTCGAACGGGTTGCGAGGAGATTCGATCCGGCGCTCCGAGATCAGCTCAATCGCGCCCTTGGAGCGGCAGGCGAGGAGTTCATTTACGAACGCGAGCAGCAATTGCTCATCTCCGCCAATCGCTCCGACCTCGCCAAGAAGGTCAGATGGGTTTCCAAGGAAGACGGGGATGGCGCCGGCTATGATATTCGATCCTATGACCCAGCTGGGTCCGAGCGATGGATCGAAGTCAAAACGACGCGCGGTGGCAGCAGGACGCCCTTCTATCTTACGTCCAACGAAAATGAAGTTGCCAAGGAACGGCCAGACGCTTTCAGATTGTATCGCGTCCATGACTTTTCGCATAAGCCGGGGCTCTTCACTTTGACACCGCCGCTCGAAGCGGTATTGCAACTCGAAGCGCTGACGTTTCGCGCGTCGCTGAAGTAGCGGAGACAGCATGTCCGACATCGTGAAGACGGAAGCCGAGCTCGCGGCGATCTACGGCGCGCCGGCCGAGGCCTCGACGGTCAAGGAGGTGAACTGGGTCACCCCGCACTACCGCGCCTATATCGAGGCCTCGCCCTATGCCGCGCTGGCGACGTCCGGGCCCGAAGGGCTCGACTGTTCGCCGCGCGGCGACAAGCCCGGCTTCGTGCGGATTCACGACGAGAAGACGCTGATGCTGCCCGACCGGCGCGGCAACAACCGGATCGATTCGCTGCGCAACATCGTGCGCGATCCCCGGGTGGCGCTGCTGTTCATGATCCCCGGTGTCGGCAACACGCTGCGGGTCAACGGCCGCGCGCATCTCAGCGTCGCACCGGACCTGCTGGCGTCGTTCGCCGTCGAGGAGAAAGCGCCGCGCTCGGTCACCGTGATCGAGGTTGATGCGATCTATTTCCAGTGCGCGCGGGCGCTGGTCCGCTCCGAACTCTGGAATCCGGCGCGGCATGTCGATCCGAAGTCGCTGCCGAGCGCGGGGCAGATCCTGGCCGCGCTGAGCGGCGAGCGGGTGGGCGGCGAGAAATACGATCGGGAATGGCCGGGCCGGGCAGCGGCCACAATGTGGTGATCCGCGAGCGCGAACCGGCGGACGATCCCGCGATCCGCGACCTGAACGACCTGGCCTTCGGCGGGGCGTTCGAAGGTGGACTGGTCGAGGAGTTGCGCGAGGCCTTCATCGATGCCGTCGAACTGGTGGCGATCGACGACGGCATGATCGTCGGCCACATCCTGTTCAGCGCGCTGACGGTGATGGTCGATGACGATGCCGTGCCGACCCTGTCGCTGGCGCCGATGAGCGTTCACCCGGCGCGCCAGCGCTCGGGCATCGGCAGCGCGCTGGTGGAAACCGGACTGGAGCTGGCGCGCCGCCGCGAGTGGCAAGCCGTCGTGGTGCTCGGCCATCCTGAATTCTATCCGCGCTTCGGCTTCTCGGCCGAACTGGCGAGCAGCCTCGATGCGCCGTTCGAAGGCGAGTCCTTCATGGCGCTGGAGCTGGTGCCCGGCGCACTCGACGGCGACGACGGGCTGATCGTCTATCCGGCGGCCTTCGGCCTGGTTTCCTGAGGCGCTTTCCTAGGCGGCGCGCGCGAAGGCCGGCGCCTCGAGAGCGTCGATGAAGCGGCGGCAATAGGCTTCCGCCGTCGTCCGCATCACTTTTTCCTTCAATACCCCATGCCGCTCCCGACGCTCCGACAGCGGCATGGTCAGGGCCACGTGCATGGCGTCGGCGATGGCGTCGGGATCGAACGGGTTGACGATCAGCGCTTCCGTCAGGTCCTGCGCCGCACCGGCGAACTGCGACAGGACCAGCACCCCGGGATCCTCGTCCGACTGCGCGGCGACGAACTCCTTGGCGACGAGGTTCATCCCGTCGCGCAGCGGCGTGACCACGCCGATCCGGCCGAGGCGATAAAGGCCCGCCAGGGTCGAGCGCGGCGCGCCCCGCGTCGAGTAACGCAGCGGCGTCCAGTCGAACTCCGAGAACCGGCCATTGATGCGCCCCGCCAGCCGGTCCAGCTCGGTGCGCAGCTTGCGATATTCGTCCACCTCCTCGCGCGAGCGCGGGCAGATCTGCAGGAAGTGGATCTTGCGCTTGTGCTCGGGGTGCTTCTCGATCAGCCGGCCGAACGCCTCGAAGCGGTGCGGCAGGCCCTTGGAATAATCCAGGCGATCGACGCCGATGGCGAGAAAGCGGTTCGACAGGCTCTCGGCAACACGTTGCACCGCCTTGTCGCTCTCCGCCCGTTCGGCGTCCTGTGCAAACGCCTGCGCATCTATGCCGATCGGGTCGGCGAAGGCCCGCACCCGGCGACCGGCAAGCCGGATCCACTCGCCGTCCACCGTGGCACCCAGCATCCGCTGCGCGCAGTCGCGGAAGTCGCGGGCATGCTCCTCGGTCTGGAAGCCCACAAGGTCGTAGGCGCAGAGATCGGCCACCAGCTCGCGAGCCACCGGCATCGCCTCGATCATCGACGGCGGCACGAACGGGACATGCAGGAAAAAGCCCAGACGTCCGGCGAACCCCTGCTTGCGCAGCAGGCGGGCGAAGGGAATGAGATGATAGTCGTGCGCCCAGACGGTGTCGTCGCCCCGCAGCAGCGGCGCAAGCGAGGCGGCAAAGGACTGGTTGACCGAGAGATAGCCTTCATAGTCCTCGCGGCGGAAATGCATGAGCCCGAGACGAAAATGCAGCAGCGGCCACAGCGCGCCATTGGCGAAGCCGACGTAGAAGCCGCGATAGGCATCCGGCGTCAGATCCACGGTCGCATAGGTCACGCCGCGCGCCTCGACGATGGCCGGCTGCGGCGAGGGATCCGCCGTCAGCCGCCCGCTCCAGCCGAACCACAGCGCACCGGGTGTCAGCAGGTCCTTCAGGGCGACCGCGAGGCCGCCGGCCGCCGTGCCGCGGGCCTTTGGCACGGGCACCCGATTGGAGACGATCACGAGGCGTGCCACAGACCCTCCTCCCAGCTCCGCGAGAGCCGCATCGCCGACAGGATCAGGCCGACCTGGCTGTAGGTCTGGGGGAAGTTGCCCCACAGTTCGCCGGTGCGCGGATCGAGGTCCTCCGACAGGAGACCGACGTGATTGCGCCGCGACAACACATTGTTGAACAGTTCGAGTGCTTCCTCGCGGCGGCCGACGCTTGCCAGCG
Organism: Reyranella sp.; assembly: GCA_021732965.1. Lineage (GTDB taxonomy): Bacteria > Pseudomonadota > Alphaproteobacteria > Reyranellales > Reyranellaceae > Reyranella. The sequence goes on along the minus strand of JAKFVZ010000625.1, from coordinate 7,622 downwards.
CGTCGATGTACCAGAAGGTGCAAAGCAGGAAGGCATTCGAGGGCGCGCCGAAATCGTCGGCCTCGACGTAGCGCATCAGGAAGCCGTTTCTCATGAGCCGCTTCGAGACCATGTCGAGCGTGGCGTGGAAGCGCGGATCGTCGGACCGCAGTAATCCGATCTCCGGGAAGACGAGACTGGAGGCATCGGCCATGTCGCGATCCAGCACGCCCGACAGCCAGCCTTCCGACGTGGTGCCGCGCTGCAGGATCTCCTGCCGCAGTACACCCGCCTTGGCGAGCCACTCGCGCGATTCACCGCCGAAGCCGACACGGCGCGCGATCAGGCCGAGCCGGTGCTGCGCAGCCCAGCACATCGCCGCCGAAAACGTATGCACCTCTTCCCGCTCGCGATACTCCCAAAGTCCGGCATCGGGCGTGAGTGCCGCGCGGTGCGCCTCGTGGCCCACGACGCAGAGCTGGCGATAAAGCTCGACGTCGCCCTGCCGGGGCAGCCGTTCGTCCCAGAACATCTGCGCGGCCGTCAGCACCATGGAGCCGTAGACGTCGTTCTGCCGCTGGCCCACCGCCGCGTTGCCGATACGCACGGGCCCATAGCCGCGATAGCCAGGCAGCGAGTCGATCAGGCGCTCGACCGTGTCAGTTCCCGGCGCGATCGGGAACAGCGGCGCCACGTTGTGGATTTCGCCGCGGCTGCTGCCGGTTTCGACGACATCCACGATGAAGCGCACGTAGCTTTCCATGGTGCGGGTCGCCGAAAGCCGATTGAGCGCCGTGACAGTAAAGAAAGCGTCACGCAGCCAGGTGAAGCGGTAGTCCCAGTTGCGCACCGTGCCGGCCGCCTCGGGCACGGACGTCGTCAGCGCCGCCAGCACGGCGCCGGTATCCTCGTAGCTGCAAAGCTTCAGGGTGATCGCCGCCCGGATCACCGCGACCTGCCAGTCGAACGGGATGTTGAGATCGCGGACCCAGCCCTGCCAATAGACCTCGGTTTCGCTGAGGAACGAGCGCGAGAGCTGGTCGACATTGTCGGTGATGCTTTCGTCGGCGCCGACGATGAGAGTCAGCGGCCGGTCGAGGGAAAACTCGGTCTCGTGCATCACGTAGTTCAACGACGCGTCGGTCGTGAGGCGGAGCACGGAGGCGTCGCCGTAGTAGCGGATGTGATTGCTGCCGACCGTGACCTGCGACTTGTGCGCGCCGTAGCCGAAGGTCGGCCGCAGTCGGAGGGTGATGCGCGGTCGCCCCGCGACGGGTTCGAGCCGCCGCACCAGCATGGGCGGACGGAACATGCGCCCGAAACGGCGGAAGCGCGGCGCGAAATCCCAGATGCGTGCCGTGCCGCCGGCGCCGTCGATGGTGGTCTCCAGGATCGCGGTGTTCGGCACGTAACGCTGCCGGCTCTCCTTCATGCCGTCGACGACGACGTCCATGAAGCCGGTCTGCGGATCCTTGCCGACGAGCAGCGCATTGAACACCGGATCGCCATAGAGCCGGCCGAGGCCGTGCCAGACATGGCGGCCGTTACGGTCGATCAGGCTGGCGATGGAGCAGTTGCCGACGACTCCGAGATCGAGACTGCTCATGCCGACGCTCCCGCCACGACCGTTGGCGTCGCCGGTGCACCGGACAAACGCTCTGCATTGCGCGACAACCAGGCCCGCACCTGGGCAGGATCACCGTCGAAGACCTCCTGCACGCGCAGTCCCTCGCCGCCATGGCGGCGCGCTGCGCTCATGCCCGCCTCGTCGGTGAAATCATCGCCCACGAAGATCGGCCGACGGCCTTTGAAAACGCTGTCCTTCATGAATCTTTCGACCGCATGTCCCTTCGAAGTGGAGCGTGGACCGATCTCGACGGCTTCACGCGCGGGGATCAGCCGGAACCAGGGATGATCGTCCGGCACCAGCGCCCGCACGACGCGCCAGACATCGTCATGACGCTCGGGCGCCAGACGATAGTGAATGGCGCATCCATGCGGCTTGGGCTCGATCAGCACGCCGGGCCAGCGCTCGGTGGCGGCGACGAGCGAATCGCGCCAGGCCTGCGTGACGGCCAGACCGGCGGGCATCTCCTCGACTGTCCCGTTACTGAAGCGCATGGTCACGCCGTGCTCACCCGCAGCGGCGGACGTGAACGGCTGGAGGAGCTGATCGATCGTCTTCAGCGAACGCCCGCTCACAATGGCGAGCGCGCCGCCCAGCAACGTATGGAGATGCGCGAGAAGCCCCGGAAGTGCCGGGGGAACGACGACCAGTTCCGGCGTCGCCGCGATTTCCAGCAGCGTGCCGTCGAGGTCGAGGAATAAAGCCGAGCCGTAGTCGAAATCCGTTACTGCCATATCGTCCCCTCGCGCCTCGGGTGCCTAGGGCGCGAAGAGGCCGTCGACCGCTACACGCCGCGTTCGGGGGTCACCGAGATCGAGCGACCGCGCCTAGCGCGTCAGTGAATAACGCCGGGAAACGCGAGCGGTTCCCAAAGACGAAAAAGCAACGGTGAGGCGGCAGGACTCCCGGAACGGAAGCCATGACGCCGCGTTGAGCCCGCACCAAACAGATCGAAGAGGAGACTGTCATGAGCAGCACCACCGACAAGGTCAAGGGTCTCGCCAACGAGGCGATCGGCAACGTGAAGCAGGGCGTCGGCAAGGTCGTCGACAGCGACAAGCTGAAGGTCGAAGGCGCGATCCAGGAGCGCAAGGGCGAAGCCCAGCAGGCCGTCGGCAAGGCCAAGGACGCGATGAAGAAGGTGATCGACGGCTAACGCCGCGCTCATTCAGCACGCGTCGAAAAGAAAGGGCGCCCGTCGCGAGACGGGCGTCCTTTTTCTTTGCCCGGCAATCGCCTAGGCTCGCCGCCAGTCCAAACCGGCGGTCCCCATGCTCAGCTCTCAGCGTCATTTGTTCGACATTCCGCGCGACGTGTGCTTCCTGAATGCCGCAGCCTGGAGCCCCCTGCCGCTCGCGGTACAGGAAGCGGGGCGCATTGGTGTCGGCCGCAAGGGCCAGCCCTGGAAACTCGATGCCGACTTCATGTCCGGCCAGTACGAGCGGGCGCGCAAGGCGGCCGCCGCGCTGATCGGCGCCGATTCCGCAGACATCGCGTTGATCCCGTCCGTCGGCTACGGCGTCTCGACCGCCGGCAAGGTGATGAGCCTGAAGCGCGGCAGCCGTGTGCTCGTGCTGCAGGACGACCACACCTCGCCGGTGCTGGAATGGATGAGCCGCGCCTAGCAGGGCGGCTACACGGTCGAACAGGTGAAGCAGCCGGCCGACGGCGACTGGACGGCGGCGGTGCTGGACGCCATCGCCCGCAAGGATGCCGCGCCCCTTTCCCTCGTCTCGATCTCTTCCGTCCACTGGTCGGACGGCGGTGCACTCGACCTGTCGCGCATTGCCGATGCGGTCCGCCGCGAAGGCGCGGCCTTCCTCGTCGACGCCACGCACGATGCCGGGGTCCGTCACATCGACGTCAAGACGCTCGATCCCGACTTCCTGATCTTCCCGACCTACAAATGGGTGCTGGGTCCCTATGGCCGCGCCTTCATGTATGTCGCCAAACGCCACCAGAACGGCGTTCCGCTGGAACAGACCGCGCCCGCCCGCAAGGGCGTGGCCGCCGAGCAGAAGATCTATTTCCGCGATCTGTCCTATGCCGACGGCGCACGCCGATACGACATGGGCGAGCGCGACCATTTCATCACCCTGGAGATGGCCGCGGTCGGCATGGAGATGATGGCCGGTTGGGGCAACGATCCCATCGTGACGCGCCTCGGCATGCTCACCGACCGGCTGGCCGACGGACTCGCCAACTCGGGGGTGCGCGTGCTCGATCGCAAGCTGCGCGCACCACATCTCCTCTGCCTGCAGTTTCCCAAGGGTATGTCCGACGAGCTGCCGAAGAAGCTCGCGGCGGAGAATGTCTATGCCGCGCCGCGCCTCGGCCGGCTGCGCATCAGCCCGCACGTTTACAACGACGAGCAGGACGTCGATCGCTTCGTCGAGGTTTTCAAGAAGGTGGCGCTGTAACAGCGCGCTGAAAGAGAGGGTCCGTTGCGCAACACTCGTCGCCAGCTTCTGGTCGCCGCGCTCGCCGCGCCGTTCATTGCCCACACCGCTTCGGCGCAAGGCAAGTATCCCGAGCGGCCGATCAAGATCATCGTGCCCTTCCCGCCCGGCGGCGGCGTCGACCTGACGGCGCGGTTGATGACGGAGCCGCTGTCCAAGGAACTCGGCCAGACCATCGTGATCGAGAACAAGGGCGGTGCCGGCGGCATCATCGGCGTCGAGGCGATGTCGCATGCACCGCCCGATGGCTACACGCTGTCGCTGACCGGTGCCGGCACGCTGACCGCCGGCCCGCACCTGCGCAAGATGCCCTACGATCCCACGGCGCTGACGCAGATCACGCGGCTGGTGCGCATGCCCTTCATCGTGGCCGTGCGCAACGACCTGCCGGCGAAGACGCTGCCAGAATTCATGGAACTGGCGAAGAAGCAGGAACTGCGCTGGGCCTCCGGCGGCATCGGCACCAGCCAGCATCTCGCGGGCGAGCTCTTCACCCAGATGTCCGGCCTGAAAATGATCCATGTGCCCTATCGCGGCACCGGGCCGGCCCTGAATGACCTCGCGGCCGGCATCGTCGACGCCTATTTCGGGGACCCGGCGACGCTCGGCCTGATCCGCGGCGGCAAGGCGCGCGCCATGGCTGTCACCTCGCCCGAACGCTGGCCCGTCCTGCCCGACACGCCGGCGATGGCAGAAGCGGTGAAGGGTTATGAGGCGGAGAACTGGTACGGGCTCGCGGCCCCGCCCAATACGCCGAAGGCGATTGTCGACCGGCTCAACGACGCAATAGCCAAGGTGATGGCGCAGCCCGACGTGAAGAAGAAGTACGACGAGAACGGCCTCACCCCAGCCCTTCTCTCCCCGGCCGACTTCGTGGCCTTCCTCAAGCGCGATTCCGTCACCTGGGGCGACGTGGTGCGCAAGGGCAACATCAAGATCAACGAGTAGAAATGTCCTCCCGTCTGGCCGTCGATATCGGCGGCACGTTCACCGACGTCGTGCTCGAAACCGGCACGAAATCCCATTCGATCAAGATCCTGACCACGCCCGACGCACCCGAGCGCGCCGTGCTGGAGGGCGTACGCTCCATCCTGGCCGAAGCGAAATGCCGACCACAGGACGTGAGCCTCGTCGTGCACGGCACGACGCTGGCGACCAACGCGCTGATCGAACGCAAGGGCGCGCGAACCGCCCTGATCACCACCGAAGGCTTCCGCGATTCCGTCGAGATGGCGTGGGAGCATCGCTTCGAGCAGTACGACATCTACATGGAGAGGCCGCAGCCGCTGGTGTCGCGCGACCTGCGCTTCGGGGTGCCTGAACGCGTGGCCTCCGACGGCGCCGTGCTGCTGGCGCTCGACGAAGAGGTGGTGCGCCGCGTCGCCGTGCAGTTGAAGGCGGAGAAGATCGAGGCGGTCGCCGTCTGCTTCCTGCACAGCTTCACCAACGAGGCGCACGAGCGCCGCACCGGCGCGATCCTCGCCGAGCAACTGCCGGGCGTGGCGATTTCGCTCTCCTGCGAGGTCTGTCCCGAGATCCGCGAGTACGAGCGCACCTCGACCACCATCGCCAATGCCTACGTCCTGCCGCGCATGGCGGGCTATCTCGGACAGCTCGAAGCCGACCTGAAGAAGGAAGGCATAGCAGGCCCTCTCCTGCTGATGATGTCGTCGGGCGGCATCACGACGGTCGACACGGCGCGGCGCTATCCGGTGCGCCTGGTCGAATCCGGTCCGGCCGGCGGCGCCATCCTGGCGCGCACGGTCGCCGCCGAGAACGATGCCCGCAAGGCGGTCGCCTTCGATATGGGCGGCACCACGGCCAAGCTCACTTTGCTCGACGATCTGGAACTGCAGCGCTCGCGCCAGTTCGAGGTCGCCCGCGCCTATCGCTTCGTGCAGGGCTCGGGCCTGCCGGTGCGTATTCCCGTGATCGAGCTGGTCGAAATCGGGGCCGGCGGCGGCTCGATCGCACGCCTGGACGCGCTGGGTCGCATCCAGGTCGGCCCCGATTCGGCCGGCAGCGTGCCCGGCCCGGCGAGTTACGGCCGCGGCGGTACGGAGCCGACCGTGACCGACGCCGATACCGCCCTCGGCCGCCTCGATCCCACGCGTTTCGCCGGTGGCGCCATTCCGCTTCATCGCGACAAGGCCGAGGCCGCGCTGCAGGCACTGGCCGGCCCGCTCAGGACCGATGCCCAGGGCGCGGCGGCCGGCGTTGCCGAAATCGTCGACGAGACCATGGCCAGTGCGGCCCGCGTGCATGCGGTCGAGAACGGCAAGGACACGGCCGACCGGGCGCTGATCGCGTTCGGCGGTGCGGCGCCGCTGCATGCGGCCCGTCTCGCCCGCAAGCTCGGCATGAAGCAGGTCATCGTGCCGGTCGGTGCCGGCGTCGGCTCTGCCTTCGGCTTCCTGCGCGCTTCCATCGCCTACGAGGTCGTGCGCACGCGCCATCAGCGGCTCGACATGCTCGACGCCAAGATGCTGAACGAGCTGTTCGCCACCATGCGCGCCGAAGCGGAGGCCGTCGTGCGGCCGGCGGCACCGGGCGAAACGCTGGTCGAATCGCGCCAGGCCTTCATGCGCTATCGAGGACAGGGCCACGAAATCGCCGTCCCCTTGCCCAACGAGCCGTTCGCATCCGATGCGGCAGGCGAACTGCGGCGCCGCTTCGAGGCGACCTACGAGCAGGTGTTCGGCCGGGCCATTCCCAAGCTCGAGGTCGAGGCGCTGACCTGGACGCTGTCGCTCGCCACCGACCGGCCCCTGCCGGCGCCGGCGAAGGCCATCGCCACGTCCGCCGCGCCGGCCCCGTCGGGTCATCGCGAAGTGCTCGATCCCGCGAGCGGCGCCCGCGAGAAGACCGCTCTTCATGACCGTGCCGCGCTGAAGCCCGGCATGTCATTCGACGGGCCGGCCCTGATCGTCGAGGACGGCACGACGACCGTCGTGCCGAAGGGCTTCACCGCCCGCATCAATTCCGTGAGCCAGATCGTCCTGGAGGACCGCGCATGAGCACGCCAGCGGACATTCGCCTGCAAGTCATGTGGAACCGCCTGCTGTCGGTGGTCGAGGAGCAGGCCCGCGCCCTGGTGCGTACCGCTTTCTCGACCAGCGCGCGCGAGGCCGGCGACATCTCGGCCGGTGTGTTCGACCTCGAAGGCCGCATGCTGGCGCAGGCGGTGACGGGCACACCGGGCCACGTGAACTCGATGGCGCGCAGCGTCATCCATTTCATCCGCGAATTCCCGGTCGACACGATGAAGGAAGGTGATGCCTACATCACCAACGATCCGTGGAAGGGCACCGGCCATCTCTACGACATCGTCGTCACCTCGCCCGCCTTCCACAACGGCAAGCTGGTGGCGCTGTTCTCCTGCACCACGCACGTCGTCTACATCGGCGGTCTCGGCCAGTCGCCCGACGGGCGGCAGGTCTTCCACGAAGGCCTGTTCCTGCCGCTGCTGCTGCTGATGCGCGAGGGCGTGATCGACGAGAGCGTCATGCGCATCGTGCGCGCCAACGTGCGCGAACCGGTGCAGGTCGAGGGCGACA
>JAKFVZ010000587.1 GCA_021732965.1 Reyranella sp. | reverse complement strand
ATGCACGCGATGAGCCATCGCGCCGGCGTGCTCGGCATGGCGGAACCGGCGCATCCGCTGGTGAAATACGCCTTCACCTATCTCTTCGTGCAGGGCGAGTTCGGCCTGATGTGCCCGGTCTCGATGTCCGACACGTCGAACTTCACCATGAAGACGCACGCCTCGCCCGAGTTGAAGCGCCTGCTGATGGACCGGCTGCTGAGCCAGGACCCGGCGAACATGATGAAGGGCGCCCAGCTGATGACCGAGAAGGCCGGCGGCTCGGACGTCGGCGCCCTGGAGACCGAGGCCGAGCGCATCGGCGTCGGTGCCGACGGGATTGAGCGCTGGAAGATCTACGGCCAAAAATGGTTCTGCAGCCATGCCGATGCCGACCTGGCGTTGATCCTCGCGCGCCCGCGCGGCGCGGCGGCGGGCACCCGTGGTCTCGCCATGTTCGCCCTGCCGCGACGCCTCGAGGACGGCTCGCGTAACCGCTACCGGATCGTGCGGCTGAAGGACAAGCTGGGCACGCGCTCCATGGCGTCGGGTGAGATCGTGCTCGACGGCGCCACCGCCTATCTGGTCGGTGACTTGAACCACGGCTTCAAGCAGATGATGAGCCAGGTCAACCTGTCGCGGCTCAGCCACGGCGTGCGGGCCGCGGCGATGATGCGCCGCTGCCTCAACGAGGCGCTGGCCGCCGCGCGCGGCCGCCGCGCCTTCGGCAAGCCCACGTCGGAATATCCGCTGCTGCGCCGGCAGCTCATGAAGATCATGCTGCCGACCGAGCAGGCGCTGTCGATGTACGCCTTCTCGGCCGACGCGATGGGCCGCGCGGACAAGGGCGACAGGGACGCCGCGAACCTGCTCCGCGTCCTCACGCCGGTCTACAAGTTCCGCGCCTGCCGCGACAACATCCCGGTCGCCAGCGCCGCCCTCGAGGTCCGCGGCGGCATCGGCTACATCGAGGAATGGGTGACCGCGCGGCTGGTGCGCGACGCACAGATCGGCACGATCTGGGAAGGCACGTCCAGCATCAACGCGCTGGACGTGGTGCAGCGCGCCGTCGGCAAGTCGGGCGGCCACAAGACGCTCTCCGCCGCGCTCAAGGCCAGGTACGAGCCGAGCGGCGCCCTGCCCGGCCAGTACAAGGGCCTGCTGGGCGCCACGCTCGACCGGGTCGAACGCTTCGTCGAAGCCGTCGCCGCCGATCCCAAACAGGAAAAGCGCTCCCGCCTCGCCGCCGGCGCCCTCTATCACGCGACGACCGCCGCCCTCCTCGCCTGGGAAGGCGCAACGCTCGGCGCCGAAGGCGGCGATGCCCGCCGCCTGTTGCTGTCACGCCTCGTCATCGAACACCGCCTCGCCCCTCAGGACCCACTGTCGCTCGGCGAGTCGGGCTGGGAGGAAGAAGCCATCAACCTCCTCCTCGACGACGCGCCTGTGTCACTCGCTAAAGCCACCGCGTTGCTTTCATAAGGGACCGCGGGCCTTCCGGCCCGCATCATGACTATGAGTGGGCCGCGAGGTCCGTGGTCCGGCTGCGCCGCCACTTCAGGACACGCGGGACCGCAATCCAGATCCACGGCAGCAGGATCACGAAGACGGCAGGCAATGCCATCGCGCAGTATCTGACGTACCAACGCCACGGTTGATCCCAGCCGTCGCGGTCGGTCCTGCCGTCGCGCGAATGCCACGTCGTCGTAAAGGTATGGGCGGGCGTGAACATCACACCCAAGGAAGTATAAGTCAGCGTAAACTGCCCATCGCTTTCCGGCGAGACGCTGATGGCCGAGGTACTGCGCAGGGTGCAAGGCTTCAGATCGCACGCAATCTCGCCGTTCGTCGGCAACCTGCCGCTCTTGCGGCGAAATTCCTCAACCCGCGGCCCCATCTCTTTCAACTTTCCGATGGCGCTGCGAACGCTTTGCGCCTTGTCATGAGGAGGCAGATCGTAATCGAAATAGATCAGGGCAACGCCGCCGATTACCCCGAAGAATGACGCGACGAAAGCAAAGCACACGACTTTGACGATGCGTTCGATCATGACAGCCGCCCTCAGCGCCTGATCGAAGGGACTATCCGAATCGACCGAGCACTTCCTCATTATGCTCGCCCAGCAGCGGCTCGCGGTAGAGTGGGCTCGAGGGTTCGTTCCGGAAGCGGACGACGGGGCCGAAGTGGAGGCGGCCCTGCTCGTCCGTGACCATGAAGCCGCGCTGCTGCAGGTTGGCGTCGGCGATGGCTTCGGGAAGCGTGTTCACCGGGCCGTAGCAGATATCGAGCGTGGCGAGCCAGTCCATCCAGTGGGCGAGCGGCTTCGCGCGAAAGGTCTCCGTGAGAAATTCGACCACCGGCTTCTGGTGGGCGCCGGGCCATTCACACAAAGACGCCATCTCGGGCTTTCCGAGCGCGCCCAGCAGGTTCTTGATGAACTTCATCTCCTGGCCCGCGATGACGAGCTGGCGGCCGTCGGACGTGTCGTAGACCCGGTAGAAGGCCGAGCCGCCGGTCGTGCGCTGCTGCTTCACGACGGGCGCCTTGTTCTCGGCGAAGGTCGTGCCGACCACGTTGGCGCAGGAGGCCATCAGCGATTCGTGCATCGAGACGTCGATATAGTCGCCGCGACCGGTGTCCTTGCGGCGCAGCAGCGCCATCAGGACGCCCGCGAGACCGTGGAGACCACTGACGAGATCGGCGACAGGGATGCCGGGGATCGCCGGACGTCCGTCGTCGCCCAGGGTCAGGCTCAGCACGCCGGTCATGGCTTCGAGCGCGAGATCGTGCGCGGCGCGGCCGGGATAGGCGCCGTCCTGGCCGAAGGCGCTGATCGAGCAATAGATGATGCCCGGGTTCTTCGCGGCAACCGTCTCGTAGCCGATGCCGAAGCGCGCGGCGACGCCGGGGCGGAACGATTCGACCAGCACGTCGGCCTCGCAGGCCAGGCGGAACAGATCGGCGCGGCCCTGCTCGCTCTTGAGGTCGAGCACGACGCTCTTCTTGCCGCGGCCCATGTTGCGGAAGAATACCGAGGTGCGCGCGTCGGGCGGCAGGATGTGACGGCCAGGATCGCCCTCGCCGGGCGGCTCGACCTTGATCACCTCGGCGCCGTGATCGGCCAGCGAGGTGGTGAGATACGGGCCCGGCAGGAACCACGAGAGATCGACGACTTTGATGCCCTGAAGCTTCATGACGACTTGCCCAGCAGTGTGTCGTTGTCGGCGCCGAGCGGCGAGCACGCAGATTGCACCAGCCGCTCCCCATCGATGCGCAGGGGATTGGCGAGAACGCGCAGGTCGCCCTTCACCGGATGCGGCACGGACGAGACCATGCCGGTCTCGCGCGCGAAGGAACTGTCGAGCGCCTGGTCTAGGCGATAGACCGGTGCTGCGGGCAGCAGCCCGGCCGTCGCGGCCAGCCACTCCGCCGTCGTGCGCGTGCGGAAGGTCGCGTCGAGTTCGGCCGACATCGCCGCGCGGTTCTTCGCCCGCGTGTTGGGATCGGGAAAGCGCGGATCGGTCACAAGATCGCCGCGCTCCATCACTTCGCACAGGTTCAGCCAGAATTTCTGCGTCATGCACATGATGAAGATCCAGCCATCCTTGGTCGGGAAGGTCTGGACCGGCGCCAGCGAGAGATGCGCACTGCGCGGCACCCGCGGCGAAACATCGCCTTCGTTCAGGTACCACAGGCCGGGATAGGTGAGCTGGTGCATGGCGACGTCGTAGAGGCAGGTATCGACATCGCAGCCCTTGCCCGTGGTGCGGGCGCGCAGCAGGCAGCTCAGCAGGCCGACGATGCCGGTGAGGCCGCTCATGCTGTCGATCATCGAAACACCGACCCGCGTCGGCGGTCCGTCAGGCTCGCCGGTCAGCTCCATCAGCCCGGCCTCGGCCTGCATCAGGAAGTCGTAGCCCGGCCAATCCTTCCTGTCGTTGCCGCGGCCGTAGGCCGAGATGTGCAGGCAGACGATCGACGGCTTCAGGTGTTTGAGGCTCTCGTAGTCGATACCGAGCTTCGCCGGCTGCGTGCCGCGCATGTTGTTCACGACGCAGTCGGCGCCCTTCACCAGCGCCTCGAACTGGCGGCGGCCCTCCGCCGATTTCATGTCGAGGGTCACGCTCTTCTTGCCGAGATTCCACGCCTGGAAATACTCGCTGTCGTCCTGCCCGAGCTTGTACGGCCCGACCTGCCGTGAGGGATCGCCGCCCTGCGGTGCCTCGATCTTGATCACCTCGGCGCCGAGTTCGGCCAGGAACATCGTGCCGTAGGGACCGGCGCCGAACTGTTCGAGCGTGAGGACGCGGATGCCTTCGAGCGGCTTGCCGTTCATGCTCACGAGATCGGGTTCCGCTTGACCAACTGGCGCGCGATGATGATGCGCTGCATCTCGTTGGTGCCCTCGCCGATGCAGGTGAGCGGCGCGTCGCGATAGAGGCGCTCGATGTCGTATTCCTTCGAGTAGCCGTAGGCACCGTGGATGCGCATCGATTCGATGCTGTTCTCCAGCGCCGCCTCGGACGAGAAATACTTCGCCATGCCGGCTTCCATGTCGCAGCGCTCGCCGCGATCGAAGATGGCGGCAGCGTCGAGCGTCAGCAGGCGGGCGGCCCGCGCGCGCGTGGCCATCTCGCCGAGCTTGAGCTGGATCGCCTGGTGCTCGCAGATCGGCTTGCCGAAGGTCTTGCGCATCTGGGAGTAGCTGGTCGCGAGCCGGAGCGCGCCCTCGGCAATGCCGACGCCGCGCGAGGCGACATTGATGCGGCCGAGTTCGAGCCCGCCTGCGACCTGCGCGAAGCCCTGGCCCTCGACCTCGCCGATCAGGTGATCGGCGGGAATCTTGTAGTCCTCGAACACCAACTCGCCGGAATCGATCGACTTGTAGCCGAGCTTCTCCAGCTTGCGGCCGACCGTGAAGCCCGGCCCCTTGGGCGTGATGAACAGGCTCATGCCGGTGTGGCGCGGATTGGCCTCGGGATTGGTCTTCACCAGCATGGCGAAGCAATGGCCCTCGATGCCGTTGGAGATCCAGGTCTTGGTGCCGTTGATCACGTAGCCATCGTTGCCGTCGCGCTTCGCTACCATGCGGATCGATTGCAGGTCGGTGCCGGCATCGGGCTCGGTGAGGGCCAGGCCGCCGCGGATCTCGCCGGTCGCGAATTTCGGCAGCCAGCGCTCCTTCTGGCGCGGCGTGCCGAATTTCTCGACGGCCAGCGCCAGCATCAAATGGGAGTTGAAGATGCCGGTGATCGCCATCCACACCGAGGAGACGCGCATCACGATTTCGGCGTAGGTCGTGGCCGGGAGGCCGAGGCCGCCATATTCAGGGCTGATCGTGGCGCCGAACAGGCCCAGTTCCTTCATCTGCTCCACGATCTCGGCCGGCCATTTGTCGGCATGGTCGAATTCCTTCACCCGCGGCGCCACCTCGCGCTCGATCCACCGGTCGATGGTGGCGAGCAGCTGGGCTTCGTCGGCCTTGTCGATCGTCTTCATTCGGTCCTCCCGGCCGGCATCATGCCCGACGGAGGGGAGCGGACAAGGCCGCGGAACCTCAGGACGAAATGGGGGCCCTAGGCGCGGCGACACAGGTCGTGCATCATCGGTGCAACACACATTCCGTTTCAAAGGAAGACAGAGACATGAGGAGACGTCACTTCACGGCCGGCCTGGCAACCCTGCCGTTCGTGCCGACCTTTGCCCTCGCCCAGGGCAACGACTGGCCCAACCGCAATGTCCGCATCGTCTGCCCGTTCACACCCGGCGGCTCGCAGGACAACATCGCCCGCCGTCTCGCGGTCAAGCTCAGCGACGAGTTCGGCCAGACTTTCGTGGTCGAGAACCGCACCGGCGCCGGCGGCTCGATTGCCGCCGACAACGTCGCCAAGTCGCCGCCGGACGGTTATTCGGTCCTGCTGGGCAACATCGGCAGCCACGCGCTGGTGCCGCATCTCTATCGCAAGCCGGCCTACAATGCCGTCACCGACCTCGAGACCGTGGCCTGGATCGGCACGCAGCCCAACCTTCTCTGCTGCCATCCGAACTTCGAGCACAACACGCTGCCCAAGCTGATCGCGGCGGCGAAGAAGGAACCCGGCAAGTATTCCTTCGGCTCGTCGGGCCTCGGCACGTCGCCCACGCTCACGATGGAGCTGTTCAAGCAGAAGACCGGCGTCGACATCACCTTCATCAGCTATCGCGGCGCTGCCGCGGCCGCGGCCGACGTGCTGGCCGGCCACCTGCCGATGGTCATCTCCAACATCGATTCTCTGATGGGCCAGGTGAGCGCCGGCAAGCTGAAGCCGATGGCGTCCAGCGGTGCCAAGCGCTCGACGGTCCTGCCGGACACGCCCACTTTCGCCGAGTCGGTCTCGCCGGATCTCGTCGTGACCTCCTGGTCGATCTGGGCGGTGCCGACCGGCACGCCGGCAAAGATCAAGGACAAGCTTCGCGTCGCGACGGAGAAGGCGCTGAAGTCTCCCGACGTGATGGAGAGCATGAAGGCCGGCGGCTTCGAGCCCGGCGTCATGACCGTTCCCGAGATCGACGCTTACATCCAGACCGAGATCAAGCGCTGGGGCGAGGTCATCCGTGCCGCGGGCATCAAGGCGGAGTAACCACCTCATCCCGGACCTGCTGGCGCCCGGTCTCGACCTGGTGTTCTGCGGCACCGCGCCCAGCCCGATCTCGTTCAAGGCGCGTGCCTACTACGCCAATCCCGGCAATGCTTTCTGGCCGACCCTGCATGCGGTCGGCCTGACGCCGGAGCGGCTGTCGCCGCAGCGCTTCCCCGAGTTGCTGGCGCTGGGCCTCGGCCTCACCGACCTCAACAAGACCGAGGTCGGATCGGACCACGAGCTGACGCCCGCGGCGATGGACGCGCAGTCGTTGCACGCCAAGCTGCGGCGCTTCCGTCCTGCCGCCATTGCCTTCACCTCCAAGAATGCCGCGTCGCTCGGCCTCGGCATCAAGACGCCCTCCTACGGACGGCAGGTCGAGCTTCTCGAAGGGGCCGTTGCCTTCGTGCTGGCCTCACCCTCGGGTCGCGCGCGGTCGTTCTGGACGCTGGCGCCCTGGAAAGAAGCCGCCGCGTTCGTTGTCGAACGGCGACGTCTGCGCGAGCGTGCGGCATGAGGATCGGCCGTCGCGCCGCGCTCGCCAGCCTGGTCGCCCTGCAGGCGCTCGCACGAGTCCAGGACGCACGGGCCCAGGACACACAGACGACCCTCCGCGACCTCGCGCGGCGCGCCACGATCTACCTCTTCCCGATCTACGAGATGTACTGTGCCCGCTGGCGCGCGACGGTCGACGAAAAGAATCCGCAACGCCAGCGGCTAAACCGTTTCCGCCACATGCCGACGCTCGCCGATCCGAGCACGCGGGACGTCACGACGCCGAATGCCGACACGCTCTATTCCTCGGCCTGGCTCGATCTCTCGCTGGAACCGCTGTTCCTCACCGTGCCGCCGGTGGGCGACCTCTATTACAGCTATGCCTTCATCGACCTGTTTACCGACAATTTCCTCGTCGTCAGCCATCGGCTTGGAGGCAAGGGGCTGGCCACGCACATGATCGTCGGACCGGCGTGGAACGGTGACGCGCCGGGCGACGTCACGCTGGTGCGGGCGCCGACGACATCGGTCTGGCTTCTGGGCCGCATCCTGGTCGACGGGCCCGAGGAACTCGACCGCGTGCGCATCCTGCAGAGCCGCGTGCTGCTCGAGACGCCGGACATGCGCAACGAGCGGCGCATCCTCGAAACCGGCGAGTTGATGCGCTTCCGCACGCAGGCACCGCCCGAATCCATCGCCGACTGGCCGGCCGCCCATCCCGGCGAGCCCTTCGATCTGTTCGACATCGGCATGCGGGCACTTGGCGAAAGTCCATTGCCCGCGCGTGACCGTCCACTGTTCGAGGCGCTGGCGCCGCTGAAGCTGAAGCCGGGGCGCAAATTCGACCAGCGCGCCTTCAGCGAGACCGAACGGCGCGCCATCCGTGCCGGCATCGAGCAGGGCCATGCCGAGATCCGCGCCGCCGCCGGACACGGCCGCACGGTCGACGGCTGGACCTATGGCGAGCGGCATTTCGGAAATTTCGGCGACGACTATCTCTATCGTGCCGCCACCGCCCTGACGGCACTCGGTGCGCTGATGCCGGGCGAAGCGGTCTATGTGACCTGTGTCGTGGATGCGGAACGCCGGCCGCTGTCGGGCACCGACCGCTACGTGCTCACCTTCCCCGCCGGGCGCCTGCCGCCGGTGCGTGCCTTCTGGTCCCTGTCCGCCTACGAAGTCACGCCGGAAGGTCGCGCATACTTCAGCGAAAATGCCATCGACCGCTATTCGATCGGCGACAGGACCCCCGATCTGGTTCGCGGTGCCGATGGATCGCTCACGATCTACATCCAGCGGGAACGCCCTTCGGGCGACCGAGCGGCAAACTGGCTCCCCGCCCCCGCGGGACCGATGCGCCTCGTGCTACGTGCCTTCCTGCCCGACGAGGCATTGATCGAGGGGCGCTACCGGGTGCCTCCGGTGCAACGCCACGCCTCTCCCTGACCGTCGTCCCGACCGGAGTGGGTCAAGCGTTCGGCTGGACGCGCTGCGATTCTTCTTCCGCCTTTGCTTCGATCGCTTCCATGTCGTCGTCGCTCAGGCCGAAGTGGTGGCCGATCTCGTGAATCAGCACATGGCGCACGATGTGCGGCAGGTCCTCGCCCGATTCGCACCAGTAGTCGAGGATCGGGCGGCGATAGAGGAAGATCCGGTCGATGTCGTTGGCAACATGGCCCGCGCCGCGCTCCATCATCGAGACGCCCTGATAGAGGCCGAGCAGGTCGAACGGCGTATCGAGTTCCATCTGCTTCTCGATCTCGTCGGACGGGAAGTCGTCGATCTGGATGCGCACGTTGCCGATGTGCTTGCGAAACTCCTCGGGGATCGTCGCGAGCGCCTCGGCGGCGATCGCTTCGAAATCCTCCAGTGTGGGCGCGAGGCCGAAGCAGGGCGTGCGCCGAGGATTGTTGAAGACCGGCATGAC
The DNA here is from genome assembly GCA_021732965.1 of Reyranella sp. Classification (GTDB taxonomy): domain Bacteria; phylum Pseudomonadota; class Alphaproteobacteria; order Reyranellales; family Reyranellaceae; genus Reyranella. The sequence goes on along the minus strand of JAKFVZ010000587.1, from coordinate 3,783 downwards.
TCCCCCATATAGGACCCGCGCGCCCGCGCCAAGCGCTCCGTCGTGACCGTTTGCGGCGCTTGCTGTCCCGAGGTTTGGCGCGGTATTCGCATGATCGCGTTCCTGACCGATCCCCTTTAGGCTAGCCGCCGCATATGCTTCGTTTTCTCTTCCGCCGCCTGATCGTGGCGCTGCTCGTCGCCGCGACCGTCATGACGCTCGCGTTCGTACTGACGCGGCTGTCGGGCGATCTCGCCATATCGATCGCCGGTCCCAATGCCACGGCGGCCGACATCGAGGCGGTCCGCAAGGCCTACGGCCTCGACCGCCCCGTGCTCACGCAGTTCTTCGACTGGGTCGGCCGTGCCGTGACCGGCGATCTCGGCAACAGCTATTTTTTCCAGACGCGCGTCTCGACCCTGATCGCCGAGCGCATGCCGGTGACGCTGACGCTCGGCCTGACGGGCCTTTCCCTCGCGCTGCTCATCTCGATCCCGATGGGCATCCTCGCGGCGGTCCGCGAGAACACCAACTTCGATCGCGCCGTGCAGATGGTCGCCCTGATCGGCCAGGCGATGCCGTCCTTCTGGCTCGGCCTGCTGCTGATGATCATCTTCGGCCTTACCCTGGGCTGGCTGCCGATCTCGGGCACCGGCTCCTGGGAGCATTTCGTGATGCCCGGCATCGTGCTCTCCTTCTCCGCAGTGCCCGCCCTCACGCGCCTCACGCGCGCCGGCATGATCCAGGCGATGAGCAGCGACTATATCCGCACGGCCCGCGCCAAGGGCCTGTCGCGGGCCTCCATCCTGCTGAAGCATGCGCTGCGCAACGCCGCCATCCCCGTCGTGGCGATCGCCGCCGTGCAGCTCGGCTTCATGCTGGGCGGTTCGATCGTCATCGAACAGGTCTTCGCCCTGCACGGCGTCGGCTTCCTCGCCTGGGAGAGCATCGCCAAGAACGACTTCCCGGTGGTGCAGGCCGTCGTGCTCGTCCTCGCCGTCATCTACGTGGCCCTGACCATGGTCTCCGACCTGCTGAACGCCGTCCTCGATCCGCGGCTGCGCGCATGAGTGCCGCGATCACGGTCAACGCCGGCCCCCGCCGGGGCTGGAAGAGCGCCGGCACATGGATCGGGGCGGTCATCGTGGGCCTCGCGCTCTTCTGCGCGATCTTCGCGCCGCTGATCGTGCCGCACGACCCGTTCGCGCAGGACCTGAACCGCCGCCTGCTCGTGCCGTTCTGGATGGAGGGGCACAATCCCGACTTCATCCTCGGCACCGACCAGCTCGGCCGCGACTATCTCTCGCGCCTGATCTGGGGCTGCCGCATCTCGATGCTGATCGGCGTCACCGTGACCATCGTGTCGGGCGTGATCGGCATCACCATCGGCGTGCTGGGCGGCTTCTTCGGCGGACGCATCGACGATGCCGTGCTGTTCGCCATCACCACACGCCTCTCGATCCCAGTCGTCCTCGTGGCGCTCGCGGTCGTCGGCCTGCTCGGCACCTCGATGACCCTGCTGGTGCTGACCCTCGGCCTGCTGCTGTGGGACCGCTTCGCCGTCGTGGCGCGCTCGACCTCCATGCAGGTGCGCAACCTCGACTTCGTGGCGGCCGCCTGGTGCGCCGGCTGCTCGCGCTTCCGCGTGCTGTCGCGCGAGGTGCTGCCCAACATCGCGAGCCATCTCGTCGTGGTGGCGACGCTCGAGATCGCGCTCGCCATCCTGCTCGAGGCGACGCTCTCCTTCCTCGGCCTCGGCGTGCCGCCGCCGCTGCCCTCGTGGGGCCTGATGATCGCCGAGGCCAAGGACTACATGTTCTTCAGCCCCTGGGTGATCGTGATCCCGGGCGTGGCGCTGTTCGTGCTGGTGCTCGGCATCAACCTGCTGGGCGACGGGTTGCGCGACGCCTTCGGCACGCGGTCGCGCTCGTGAGCGCGCTCCTCGAAGTCGAAAAGCTCGAAGTGGGCTTCGGCGGCAGCACCTCCGCGGTGCGTGGCGCCTCGCTCACGGTCGAGCGTGGCGAGACCCATTGCCTGGTGGGCGAATCGGGCTGTGGCAAGTCGGTGACCGCGCTCGCCGTCATGAACCTGCTGGCGCGTGGCGGCCATCGCACGGCCCAGCGCCTCAGCTTCCAGGGCGAGGACCTGCTGAAGCTCGACGATCGCGGCATGGCACGGCTGCGCGGCAACGCCATGGCGATGATCTTCCAGGAGCCGATGACCAGCCTCAATCCGGCCTACACGATCGGCTCGCAGATGACCGAGGTGATGCGCCGCCACAAGAAGGTGAGCCAGAGGGTCGCCATCGACCGCGCCGCCGATCTGCTGGGCCGCGTCGGCATCACCGCGCCGGGCCTGCGCCTCGGCCAGTTCCCGCACCAGCTCTCGGGCGGCCTGCGCCAGAGGGTGATGATCGCCATGGCGCTGATGTGCGAGCCGCAGCTGCTGATCGCCGACGAGCCGACGACGGCGCTCGACGTCACGGTGCAGGCGCAGATCCTGCGCCTGCTGGCGCAGCTCCAGCGCGACCTCGGCCTCGGCCTGCTCCTCATCACCCACGATCTCGGCATCGTGGCCCGCGTCGCCCATCGCGTCTCGGTCATGTATGCTGGAGAGGTCGTGGAGAGCGCCGCGACCGCGCAGCTCTTCGCCGATCCGCGCCATCCCTACACGCAGGGCCTACTGCGCTGCGTGCCGGTGCCGGGCAAGCAGCGGCAGGATGAACCGCTGGGCTCGATCCCCGGCACCGTGCCGCGCATCGGCCCGGGCTTCGAGGGCTGCGGCTTCCGCGATCGGTGCACCTTCGCCGACGCGACCTGCGCCCATACCGTGCCGCACCAGACGGCGGCGCCGGGCCACGACTATCTCTGCCGGCTGGCTCCATGACCGCAACTCCCCAACCCGCCATCGAACTCAGGTCCGTCGGCAAGACCTTCCGTGTCTCGGGCGGCATCTTGGGCAAGGATCGCCGCGTCGTCGCCGTCGACGGCGTCTCGTTTGCCGTGCCGCCGGGCGGCGTGCTCGGGGTCGTGGGCGAATCGGGCTGCGGCAAGTCCACCCTCGCCCGCCTGATCCTGGGCCTGCTCGCGCCCGACTCCGGCGACATCGCGGTCGAGGGTCAGCGCATCGTCGACATGGATCGCAAGGCCCGCGCGCGGCTGATCCAGCCGGTGTTCCAGGATCCGTTCTCTTCGCTCAATCCGCTGACCCGCATCCGCGACATCGTGGCGATGCCGCTGCAGGCGCAGGGCACCTTCTCGCGCGCCGAGATCGCCCAGCGGGTCGACGAGATGCTGGAGCGTGTCGGCCTGCCGGGCGAGATGGGCAATCGTCTCCCCGCCGAACTGTCCGGCGGCCAGCGCCAGCGCGTCGCCATTGCGCGCGCCCTCGTGCTGCGGCCGCGCATCGTGGTGTGCGACGAGCCAACTTCGGCGCTCGACGTCTCGGTGCAGGCGCAGATCCTGAACTTGCTGGCGGAGCTGCGTCGCGACCTCGGCCTCACCTATCTGTTCATCAGCCACAATCTCGCGGTCGTCGAGCACGTCGCGAGCGAGGTGGCGGTGATGTATCTAGGCCGCATCGTCGAGAAGAAGCCGACGCAGGCGCTGTTCCACGACCCGGAGCATCCCTACACCAAGGCGCTGCTGGCCTCGGTGCTGACGCCCGAGCCCGGTCTCGGCGTGCCCGACGTGGGCCTGGGCGACGTCATGCCCGATCCGGCCAACATCCCGCCGGGATGCCGCTTCCATCCGCGCTGCCCGATCGCCGAACCGCGCTGCTCGACAGAAACGCCGCCGCTCAGGC